>NZ_JBSFZS010000403.1:0-2008 GCF_053600395.1 Streptomyces sp. NPDC005070
CCAACCACCACTGCAACAACGCGAGAACCTCACCCGCAGTGCCGTGCACCCGGTCAGCGGTCTCCGTACCGGACCCCGCCCGGCACGGAACGACGGTGACCACCGCGACATCGGGAAGGGCCGGCTCGGCGGACAGGGCGGCCAGGTCCGGGTAGCTCCGTACGTCGAGGCCGGCGGCAGCGTCACCCTCGGTGAGGACCGCGGGCTGCCATGCGAGGCGGAACAGCGAGTCTTCGGCACGCCTGTCGGAGCCACTCGCCACGAGCAGTTGCTCGCGTGACACCGGCCGCAGCGACAGTGAGCCGACCGTGGCCACCGGACCACCCGAGGCGTCGGCCACGGTCAGCGACACCGCGTCCGTGCCCGTGCCTGTGCCTGTGCCTGTGCGAGAGACCTTGACCCGCAGCGCCGTCGCCCCCGCGGCACGCACACCCACTTCGGACCAGGCGAAGGGCAGCAACGGCCCGTCGACGACGGGGACGAGCCCGCCCGCGCCGATCGCGTGGAGCGCCGCGTCCAGCAGCGCCGGATGCACGGCGAACGCGCCCGCCTCCGTGCCCTCGGGGAGGGCGACCTCGGCGAGGACGTCGTCCCCGCTGCGCCACACCGACCGCAGCCCGCGGAAGACCGGGCCGTAACCCAGGCCGAGTTCGTCCAGTCCCTCGTAGAACCCGGTGAGGTCGACGGCCTCCGCATCCGCCGGCGGCCACGCGCCGAGGTCCGCGCCGTGCGGCGGCTCGGGCAGCGCGTCCGTCAGGAAGCCGACCGCGTGCCGCACCCACGGCGCGTCGTCCGGGGCATCCTCCCGTCGCGAGTGCACGCTCAGCGCGCGCCTGCCCGGCTCTTCCTCGGCTCCGACCCACACCTGCACGGCCACACCGCCGGTATCCGGAATGACCAGCGGTGCTTCCAGCGTCAGGTCCTCGACTTGCGCGCAACCGGCCTCGTCGCCCGCCCGCACCGCCAGCTCTACGAGCGCGGTACCCGGCAGCAGCACGCTGTCCATGACCGTGTGGTCGGCGAGCCAGGGGTGCGTCCTGAGCGACAGCCGCCCGGTGAGCAGGAACCCGCCGGCGCCGGGCAGCGCGACCACCGCACCGGCCAACGGGTGCTCCGCCGCGCCCAGTCCGAGTCCGGTGGCAGCGGCGCTGCCGGTGAACTCCTCTGGTGCGTCCAGCCAGAAGCGCTCGTACTGGAAGGCGTAGGTCGGCAGGTCGACGCGCCGGGCGCCGGGGAAGAGTGCCTGCCAGTCCGGGGAGATGCCGTGCACGTGCAGTTCGGCGAGCGCGGTGACGACGGACTGCGGTTCGGGGCGGTCGGCCCGTAGGACCGGGACAGTGACGATGTCCGAGCCGTCGAGGCAGCCCTGGGCGAGGGCGCTGAGAACACCTCCGGGGCCGATCTCGACGAAGGTCGCCACGCCCAGCTCATGCAGGGTCTCGATACCGTCGGCGAAGCGGACCGCCTCACGGACATGCCGGACCCAGTACTCGGGCGTGTACGGCTCAGCCAGTCGGCCGGTGAGATTCGAAACGACGGGAATCCGCGGCTCGTTGAAAGCCAGATCACTGGCGACCTGCGCGAACTCGTCCAGCATCGGATCCATCAGAGGCGAGTGGAACGCGTGACTGACCTTCAGGCGGGACGTCTTGCGCCCCTTCTCCCGGAAGGCCTCACCTAGGGCGACGACCACGTCCTCGGACCCGGAGACAACGACCGACCTCGGGCCGTTGATCGCCGCGATCCCGACGCCGTCGGTCAGATACGGCAGCACCTCCTCCTCGGCCGCCTGCACCGCCACCATCGCGCCCCCCGCGGGCAGCGCCTGCATCAACGCGGCACGCGCCGACACCAGCTTCGCCGCGTCTTCGAGCGACAGCACCCCGGCCACGTGCGCGGCAGCGATCTCACCCACCGAATGACCGGCCACGTAGTCCGGCCGGATGCCCCACGATTCGAGAAGCCGGAACAGAGCGACCTCGACAGCGAAGAGCGCGGGCTGCGTCGA
>NZ_JBSFZS010000404.1:0-2002 GCF_053600395.1 Streptomyces sp. NPDC005070
CAACCCCCAGGGCGACGTCTTCTTCGGCGTCGACAACACCCTGCTCTCCCGCGCGCTCGACAACGGGCTCCTCCAGCGGCGAGACGGCTTGGATCGCCACCTACTGGCTGCTGGGATTCGGCGCGGTCAACGCCACGCTGTACTCGGTGTGGTGGCTGCGTACACGGGACGAGCGGACGTTCCTACGGGGCATACGGACAACGGACATCGACCCGATACGGGCGGCGTGGTGGCTCGGCGCCGCTTGGGAGGGCGCGTCACCCCAGCAGGAGCGCTACGCGGCAGAGGTGGCCGTGAGCCTGCTGGTCCTGGCCGAGGACGCCGAGATCGACGAGGACGGGCGGATCACCGTGCCGCTCGGACGGCTCGGCAGCCAGAGGGACCCGGTCCTCGCCGCGCTCGTGACACTCCTGCGCCGCAACAAGGGGGCCACGTTGTACGAACTGCTCAACGACCCTCCGTTCCAACGGTTCCGGACGGCGCTCGAGGCCCGTCGTGCACCCCTGCGCACATGGTTCGGCTACTACCGCGTACCCGCGCTGACGGCCGCATTCGTCACTGCCTTCGGCATGTCCATGCATGCCATGCTCATGCGCTGCCCCGTCCCCGGGCTGCCCGATCGGGATCCGGGCTACTGGGCCACGGCCTGGATCGTGGTGTGGGCCGCGCTGGCCGCCCTGGCGGCCATCTGGCCCGAGGAGTTGTCCCGTCCCTGGCGGCGATTCACCCGTCGTTGCCGGGCCGCCGTCACCGGGGCACTGGCCGAACGGAGTCCGCACACGGCCTACCGGGTGTACGTCAGCACGTCGGCACCTTCCGATCGACGCCCCCCGGAAGACAAGGCCGTCTCGCAGAACCGGGCCACGGCCGACATCACCGCCAGCAAGCCGTCCCCGTACGACGGTCTCGCCGAGGACCTGGGCCTCGACCTGGCCACGCGATCGGACGCCCACCACGACGGCACCGGAGGCGGGGAGACGGGCGGGGGCGACTGAGCCGGGACGGGCGACGAGGTCCGTGCGACTCGGTTGCGGCCCGCAATCGAGTGTTCCGTTCGGGGAGTCCTCGACGGCCAGGCAGCACCGTGCCGGCCGGCTTCACGGAACAGTTCGGGAACATGTGCCCGGGGCGGACCAGTTGTCCGGGCAGGGTCGAGGCGTCGGCCAGGACCCGGCCGGTGGTCCGGCTGGTGGTCGGCTTGAGAATCGGCACTCGAACAGGCGAGTTGGCAGACGAACGGTCCTTTCCGGCGGGGATGGGGAGCCCTCCGTACGGGCCCCCGGTCATCGGGGCGCTCACCGACGTTCGATTTCGGCCGGTGATCCGTTACGCTGCGGCCCGTAGATCACGAAGGAAGACATGTTCAAGCGACTTGCGACGGCCGCGGTGACGGCGGTACTGATAGCCGGGCTCGGTGCGTGCGGCGGCGGGGGTGACTCCCACGACGAGGGTTCGGACTACTCGGTCGACGTGGGACAGGACACCGGGGGCGTTGCCGGGGAACCTCAGCCGGACACCGCCACCACAGCCGATACGAGCGTGTTCGGCCTCCGGGACGAGGTCCGTCACCGCGCGGCCAGGACCACCCGGGCCACCCGGCCGCACATGACGAAGAAGTGCACCACGACCACGCGGCGGGTCAGACACACGACAAGCACCGGCTCGGGCACCAAGCGGCGTACCCGCACCTGGTACTCCACCGAGCACGCGAAGACCTGCAAGAAGGTCCGCAGCGGAACCGAGACGTACACGCGTGTCGTCCGGCCGGAACGGTGGTGCGTCAGCCTGGACGACGTCGGCGGCGACAAGGGCCGGGACGACGTCTGGTACCAGGTCACGAGAACGGCCTATGACGAGGCCCTCGCCGCGGACCAGCACAAGCGCGTGGATTTCACCCCCAAGGACAGCGGCTGCTGACCGATCGGTGAGCGTTGTCCGCGGGCGGCCGCAGCTCCTCACCGCGTCCGGGTCGAACGGGGCGCGGGAGGGCCCCCTCGGCCCG
>NZ_JBSFZS010000405.1:0-2001 GCF_053600395.1 Streptomyces sp. NPDC005070
CTCGCCGAGGACTCTGCTGCTGATTGAACGGTCCGCGACGAGCCGGCAGGCCGGCGTGTCGCGGGTCGCCCCGGGGCACGTTGCCAGCGCCCGCAGCTCACTAGCGTCGGCGGGAGGCAAGCCCGGCCTGGTGGCCCTCATGCGACAACGAGCCTACTTCGGCCAAGAGTGCGGCGGCCGCAACCACAGCGGCTTCTGCCGGACGCGCACTAGCCAGCAAGGTGCGAGATCGGATCGAGCGGTTTTGTCCTTCTCGGTGCCGGTGGGGAGGGTGCCGTCGGGAAATTCGAATGCCAAAATGTTTTTCACTCTTTTGCGCCGTTAGTAGAGGCATGCGAGCAGAATCTTTCAACGGCACGAGCAATGTCCACTCGACAGACCCGAGCGGCGACCTCACACTTTTCATCGGATCGGGCACAGACCGCCGCGCAATCTATATTCTGAGACTACGCCCAAAACAAACCCAATCACGCGAACGTACTTCGTGATAGGAGACCCACGTGACAGCCCTCCTTGTGGCTGCCGGAGCGACCGTCACCACGTTGCTCGGCGGTTGGGCCGCCCAGCACGTCGGCGATCGTCGGCATTTGGTCCTCGGACTCGCGGCGGGACTCATGCTCGGGATCGTATGTTTTGATCTGCTGCCCGAGGCGCTCGAAACAGACCGCGGAGAATTCTTCGGCGTACCCATGGGACTTCTGATGTTCGCCGCAGGCTTTCTCGTTCTGCATGTAGTGGAGCGATCTGTAGCAATCCACCGAGCACACGAAGGGGAATACCGTCCGCATACGCACCCGATGGCCACTAACCAATCTGGCGATCACGCAGTATCGGAAGCTTCACAAGGCCTCGGCCTAATCGCCGCCGGCGCCCTGGTAGGGCATAGTTTCCTCGACGGTTTCGCCATCGGGGCCGCATCTCAGGCCGGAGGAACCACGGGAACGGTTATCGCAGTAGCGGTGATCGCACACGATTTCGCCGACGGGTTCAATACGTACACGATTACCCGCCTGTACGGGAATAATCGCCGTCGCGGTATTACCCTGGTTGCCGCCGACGCGATCGCCCCACTCGCAGGGGCAGCCGTAACCTTGGCTTTCACCATTTCTGATCGAATCCTCGGACTTTATCTAGGATTCTTCGCCGGATTCCTTCTCTACCTAGCTACTTCCGATATCCTTCCGGAAGCGCACACTTCACATCCATCTCGCGTCACGCTGGCACTTACTGTCTTGGGATCAGCTTTCATCCTGGTGGTGATCGGGCTTGCTCACTAAGTACTTGCGGTTTCGTCTGTCGGAGGTCGGCAGTCGCCGTCCCGTGGGCAGCGTCGGACGCCGCTGCTGTGGCCTCACAGTTCGCATCGCCGCCGGCGCAGTGGCCTGATTCTCAGTCGCTACCGATTCACCCGCAGGTATTCGGTTAGTGGTCGGTCGAGAGGACGACCCTGGATGTCCGTTCGGCTTACGACGAGTGCGGCGTGTCATGTCGACGAGCATGATGTCGCTCGTTATAGCCTGACCATTCATCAGGACGATGCAGTCTTACCTCTTGTCTTGACGCGAGCGTGCCGGCGACTGCCTGGGTGTGATGCCTTCGGCGTTCAAGGCGCGGTCGCGACTGACCCGTCAGGGAGTTTCCTGTGGATGAACTGACCTACAAAATGATCATGGCTCTCAATGCTGCCGATATTGGACACCCGCTCTGCGAACAGATCGCCTCGATCTGCGCTGAGGTTGCTGACCAACACTGTTCGCAGCTCCACGTGGGGGCACCGGCCGTTCCCGAGATCCACGTCACGAGCACCTCCTGAATCGATGTGTGCGTACTCCGCCTGATTGGACATAGTCAGTGGCAAAATCTCTGCATCCCACAGTGGACCTTCGGCGCGCAGCGGACCGCTTCAAGACGAAAATTTCCTGGCTCGATTCGAAGCATTCATTTTCCTTCTCGCACAACTATGACCCTCGCAATACTCATCACGGGCTGCTGCTTGTCAAC
>NZ_JBSFZS010000406.1:0-1997 GCF_053600395.1 Streptomyces sp. NPDC005070
GGCGGTGCTCCCCTTCGGCACGGTCAGGGTGAAGTCGTACGACGCCTTGTCCGTGGGGTGGCTGTTCGCGGGGAACCACGTCATCGCGCCCTGGGATGACGCCGCCGTGATAGGTGGTCTCGTAGAAGTCGAAGTGGCCGCCGCTGACGAAGATCGCCTTCAGGCTCGGCGGACGCTCGGCCGCCGCCAGGACCTGCATCGAGCCGAAGTAGGAGATGCCGATCATGCCGACGTTGCCGTCGCACCACGGCTGCGCCGCGACCCACTCGATGAAGTCGTACGCGTCCTGGCCCAGTGAGACGCCCCCGGCGTTGTAGTTGCCGATGTGTTCGCCCTGGGAGGCACCGGAACCGCGCAGGTCGCCGATGACATGGACGTAGCCCTCCTTGACGACGCGCGCGATGTCACCGGCCTCGATGCAGCCGTCCCACATGGGGCTGGGGCGCCGCTGCGGCGGCGTGGTCAAGGCGAGGGCCTGCAGCTCCTTGCCGTAGGGGCTGAGGGCCACGAGCGCCGGACGCGGCTTGTCGTCGATGCTGCTGTAGCGGTCGGCCGCGAGCAGGACACCGTCGCGCATCGGCACCTGAAGATCCTTGCGGGCTGCGATGGTCTGCTCGCCCGCCCGGATCGTCTGGAAGTCAGTCATGAGTGCGAAGCTCCTGTGGGGGTCTGGGGGGCATCCCCCGGGACAGCGCGGTACAAGTTCCGTTCGTGGTGGGCGCGGTAGCCGGCCATCGAGGTGAAGAACGGCGAGGGTTCGAGCGTCGGGTCGCCGGTGTAGCCGAGCTCCTCGGCGACGGGTGTGAACGGTGAGTAGGGCCCATCCGTCTCCCGCAGGCCGGCCTCCAGGCAGCCACGGGCGGCCGCGGTGACACGACCCTCGGCGACGAGACTCTGGGTAAGTGCCTCGTGCGCCTGCGTGGCGTCGAGCTCGACGCCGTACGCCGTGCCGTCGGCACGGCGGTAGGGGTGCCCGAGGTAGAGGTGCTGCGGGCGGACCTCGTCGCGCAGATACTCCAAGCCGGCGCGGTAGGCGACCGGGTCCGTATAGCCGGGGAATCCGTTGGCGGCCCCGTGGACCTGAACGGCATCGCCGACGAACACCGAGCGCTGCCCGTCGATGGCGTACGCGACCGATCCGGGCGTGTGGCCCGGAATCGAATGCACCGAAACGGTGACGTCGCCGCCCAGAGAGAGGGTCTCGCCGCCCTTGACGAGCATGGTGGGCTCCATCTCGCCGGAGATGACGGCGTTCCCTGCGGCCGTCACCTTCGCCTCGCCCTCGGGGTCGGCCAGGTACCGGCCCCGCCCCGTGCGGTACTCCTCCACATGGGCCCGCCGCGAGCGGAGCAGCGGTGCGTCGGCCTCGTGGATCACCACCTGTGCGCGCCGGCCGGTCAGCTCCCACAGGGCGTACGCTCCGCCGACGTGGTCGATGTGACCGTGGGTCAGAAGAATCCAGCGCACATCCTCGATGCGTCGCCCGATCGCCTCGAGCGCGGGACCCATCCCCTCGGCGGGCGAGGAGGCGATCCCGGTGTCGACGACGGCCGGCTCGGGGGCGTCGATGAAAAAGCTGTAGAGACCGAAGCGACCCCACGGCGAAACCAGGTGGTGGACGTTGACAGCCTGCGGCATGACTCTCTTTCCGCTCTCGTACGTGGGGTCGGCCGGGTCAGCTCAGCGCCGACCGAGGAAATCGCGCGTCTGGTCGAAGACCCGGTGGTACTCCGGGATCCAGGAGAAATGCTGGACGAATCCGTGGCCCGCGCCTTCGTAGCTGCTCACTGTCGCCTCCACGCCGGCCTCCCGCAGCCGTCGGCCGTAGAGGTCGCCCTCGTCGCGCAGCGGGTCGTACTGCGCGGTGACGATGAGAGCCGGCGGCAGTCCGGTGAGGTCCCCTCTCTTGATCGGCGAGACGAGCGGGTCCGCGGGATCGGCGCCGCTCTCGGTGTAGAAGTCGTTGAAGGGCTTCAGCCCCGCCGTCTCGAGGCCGT
>NZ_JBSFZS010000407.1:0-1994 GCF_053600395.1 Streptomyces sp. NPDC005070
CCGACGCACCGGTGACCTCGTACGAGAACACCGGCGGCGGCGCCCGCGTGACCCTCGCTTCCGGCGAGACCCACGAGGCCGGCGTCGTGATCGCGGCCGACGGGCTGCACTCCGTGGCCCGCAAGCTGCTCGTCGACGACGAGCCCGTCTCCTCGGCGTACGTCGCCTACCGCGGAACCGTGCCCGCCGGGCTGCCGCGAGTGGAATCCGTCGACCTCGACGAGGTCGCGGTGTACGTCGGGCCCGCCTGCCACTTCGTGCACTACGGCCTGCGCGGCGGCGAACTGCTCAACCAGGTCGCCGTCTTCGAATCGCCCAAGGCGCTCGCCGGGCAGGAGGACTGGGGCACACCCGACGAGCTCGACGCCGCCTTCGCCAAGACCTGCGACTTCGTCCGGGACGGCCTGCCGTTCATGTGGCGGGACAAGTGGTGGCGGATGTTCGACCGCGAACCGGTGATGAACTGGATCCACGGCCGGATCGCGCTGCTCGGCGACTCCGCGCACCCGCCGCTGCAGTACATCGCGCAGGGCGCGATCATGGCGATCGAGGACGGCTGGGTGCTGGGCGAGCACGTCGCCCGCAACCGGACCGCCGACGGCACGGTCGACTGGGACATCGTCCTCGCCGCGTACGAGGCCGTTCGCCCCGAGCACTGCCGCCGCGTGGTGACCACCTCCCGCACGTGGGGCGAGCTGTGGCACCTCGACGGCGTCCCCCGCGATCAGCGCAACGCACTGCTGCGCGCCCGCGACACCTACGACTACTCGTTCGTCGACTGGTTGTACGGTCCGACCGCTCTGACGCCGGACCAGGAGCCGCCCATGTTCACACCGATCCCGCTGTCCTCCGCGGACGCCGAAGCCCCGCTGACGGGCGGGAAAGGCGGTGCGGCATGAGTGACGCCCATGTGTACGCGGCCGTCCGGAGCCCGTTCGGCCGCTTCGGTGGAGCCCTCGCGGGGTGCGCCCCGACGATCTCGCCGCGACCGCGCTGACCGGTCTGCCGGCCAAGGTCCCGGACCTGGACCGCGCCGCGATCGGCGACGCGGTGTGGGGCAACGCCAACGACGCCGGCGAAGACAACCGCAACGTCGGCCGGATGGCCGTACTGCTGGCCGGACTGCCGGTGAGCGTGCCCGTCACCACGGTGAACCGGTCCTTCGCGATGAAGCGCGGCGGCCACCTGGACGTCTGTGTCCTCGGCGCGTTCCAGGTCTCGTACCGTGGCGACCTGGCCAACTGGCACACCGGCGACGCGGAGGTCATCCCCGCCGTGGGGGGCGCGATGGACCTGGCTGTCGGGGCACGACGGGTGCTGGTCATGATGAAGCTGTTCACCCGGGATGGTGCCCCCCTGCTGGTGCCGGCGTGCGCGTACCCGCTGACCGCCGCGGGCTGCGTGAGCCTCGTCTTCACCGATTACGGCGTCTTCGAGCCTGGGCCGGACGGGCTCCGGGTGCGAGAGACGTACGGCATCACGGTGGCCGAACTGGGGGAGCGGTTCGGCATCGACCTGGTCGTCTGAGCCTCGGCCGGTGCTTTACAGCTCGACAGAGATCCATGCGGGGTGCACGGCCGTGGGCCGGTGCGTACGGTTGGCGTGCGGCGGCGCGCTAGGATCCCGGGCATGGCGAACCTTCGACAGGCGCAGAAGCAGATGACGCGCCGCCTGCTGCTGGAGTCCGGGCTGGAGCTGTTCACCACGAAGGGATACGCCGCCACCAAAGTCGACGACATCGCGACCGCGGCCGGCACCACCCGGGTGACCTTCTACGCCTACTTCCCCTCGCGCAGCGATCTGATGAAGGCGCTCATCGACGAGCGGCTCAACGAGGCGCTTCAGCGCGTCCGTTCCCCCGAGCACGGTTCCACGGCCCAGGATCTGGTCGCCACCGTGGCCGCGGGGACGCCGGACGGGATCAGCGCCTGGCTGCGACGCACCGCCGACAGCTGGCCGGAGATCCGGCCGATCATCCGCGTGGGCCGGGACGC
>NZ_JBSFZS010000408.1:0-1987 GCF_053600395.1 Streptomyces sp. NPDC005070
GGCGGCTACAGCAGCCAGATCGTGCTGCGCGACACGCAGAAGCCGCTGACCGAGCTGAGTTTCCAGATGAGCCAGACCGTCAGCCCGAGGCGATGGGTTCGGAGGACAACTGAGCGATCCAGCGACCGGTTCCGGCCGGAGGGGGCGACGACTCGGAACGGGCGGGGGTGGAGGTGGTGGAAGAGGTGGTGGACGAGGGGGTGGACGCCTCAGGTTCGCTGGGCGCGGCGGCGGGACTCGGACTCCGCTGCGGTGACGAACTCCGAGGTGTGGTGGCGGGTACGGCGGATGTGCTCGGCGCGGAGCCCGCTACCCGGTCGGAGGCCTTGTCGTCGCCGAACGGGTCAAGGGTGAGCACCAGCGTGGTGATCGCGACGACGGTCAGGGTGAGCGCGACGGCGAGGACGGCTCCGCGATGCCGGTGCGGATGTCCTGGGAGCGGGGAGTCCGGCAGGGTGAGCGGTGCCGCGACGGGCGGGGCCGGGATCGACCCCGCCGTCAGCGTCGGCCGGTCCCACTGCGGTGAGGCACCCGACTCGACCTGGGCCAGCAACGCGTCGAGTCGCGCGCCGTCGGGGCGGGCTGACGGGTCGCGTACTAGGAGGGAACGCAGGACCTCCGAGAGGAGGCCGGAGCGCACGGGCGGGGGAACCGGGTCGTCCAGGACAGCGGCCAGGGTGGCGAGCGTGGTCACACGGCGGAGCGGGCTGACACCCTCCACGCACACGTACAGGAGCAGCCCGAGGGACCACAGGTCGGAGGCCGGGTCGTCGTCGTGGCCGCGGATGCGCTCGGGGGCCATGTACTCGGGGGACCCGACGAGTTCGCCGGTGGCCGTGAGCGCGGTCGCGCCCTGGAGAGCGGCGATACCGAAGTCCGTGAGCACGGCCTGGCCGTCCGGACGGAGCAGGACGTTGGCCGGCTTGACGTCACGGTGCTGAATGCCTGCCGCGTGGGCGAAGCGCAGGGCGGCGAGCACCTGACGGCCAATGCGCGCGGTCTCCGCCGGGCTCAGCAGGCCTTCGGACAGGCGTTCCTGCAACGACCGGCCGGGCACCAGCTCCATGACGATCCACGGGTGGGGGCGTGTGTCGACGATCTGGTGAACGGTCACCACGTGCGGATTGTTGAGCCGTGCCAGGGCCTTCGCCTCGCGCATGACCCGTTCACGGACGGCCGGGGATGCCTCCGCCTCGGGGTGCACGGCCTTGAGGGCCACGTCCCGGTCCAGCACGGTGTCACGCGCCCGCCATACCGTGCCCATCCCCCCGCTGCCGAGCCGATCGATCAACTCGAAGCGTTCGTCGATCATGTCCCCCGGTGCGTCCATACGCGTCAGATTAGGGCAGAAGGCGAAGACCCGGACACGATTGCAAAACGCCCGATCAGGGTGCGGCCGGGTGGCGGCTGCCCGGCCCCTGTTCAAGGGGGCATTCGGTCAGCAGTGTCGCAGCGTCCGCGTCGGCCGGGCGCGGCACGGTGTGGTCGGCCGGAGGACGTCCGTCGCCGGCCAGCCAGCGCTCCAGTGCCGTGAAAGCCGAGCGATGACAAGGTGTCATCGGGCGGAGCCGGTCCGGGAATGCGTCGACGAGCGAGTCGGTGTGGGTCCCTTCCGCGATGCGGTAGTACCGCAGCAACGAGCCCCGCCCGGCCTCGCGCACCATGCGGGCGTAGGCGTCCCCGTCGCGGCTGATCGGCAGCAGCACGTCGAGCGTGCCCTGAAGGGTGATCAGCGGTTTGCCGATGCGCCCGGTCAGCGCGATGCGGTCGACGGCGCGGTGCACGGACCGCGGTCGCGCGCCGTAGTCGTAGTCGGCGTCACAGCCGGGGGTTCCGGAGGCGCAGAACGGGGTTCCGGCCTCGGTCGCCCCGTCGTAACCGGGGTCCAGTTCCTCACGGTAGATGCGCTGGGTCAGATCCCAGTAGGTCTTGTAGTGGTACGGCCACAGGAACTCCGACCCGGCCGGATAGCCGGCCGCGTGCAGGG
>NZ_JBSFZS010000409.1:0-1981 GCF_053600395.1 Streptomyces sp. NPDC005070
ACCGTCCGGCCGCGGCCGGACGGTGGACGCCGGGCACGCCGAGGGCGCCGATCCCCGCGGATCGGCGCCCTCGGCGACCTGACCGGACAGCTCGGCCGGGTCCGCCGGCCGTCACCCGTGGACGGCGGCCGGCTCGGTCTCGTCGCGGGTCGCGGCGAGCGCGAGCTCCGGCAGCACCGCGTACAACGGCGTCGCACGCGCCACACGCAGGCAGGGCGCGGGAACGGGCGGGGCCAGCGGGGCGTGATCGGCGGCGCGGGCCCGCCACGAGGACCAGATGATCTTTCCACCGACGTTCGTGGCACAGCAGCCCCAGCCGTCACTCAGGGCCGCAATCCGGGCCAGACATCCCTGCGGCGCCCGGTGCGGGCTGATGTCCTGGCTGTTGTCCGAGACGGCCGCGAACAGACGCCGGCCGTTCCACCACATCTCGATCGTCGTGTTCTTGTCCGCCGAGTGCTGCTCGATGGTGCGGAGCAGCGCTTCCGCACAGTCGCAGACGGACTCGACGAGATTCTCCAGGTTCCAGTACCTGAGGTGCGCGGCCAGGATGCGCCTGACCTGCCCGACCTTTTCCTCGCTGAGCTCCACATCCAGGTGGTAGTAGCAGGGAACTGCGGCTTTCATCTCGTTGGCTCCTCACCGGCGAAGCTCTCGCTCCTCCTCGCCCCCTGCGGGACCGGGCCCCGATTGCGAAGCGTGAGCGCCGATCACTCCTGAGTCACCCTCAGCATGAGAGGGCTACTCCATTCGTGCAACCCGAGCGCGACCCCGCCTGGTTGAAGACCCAACAAGACGCTCGGTCGCCGTACAGGCACCATGAGTGAGGGTGTCGCTCCGTGACGGACCGGCCCCCCTTCGCGTACGGCCCTCATCCGCCGGCCAGGCGAGCCGTGCGCGGTCGAGAGATCGGGAAGGTGACCAGCGTGATGCTGCTGCCTGCCAAAGCCGAGGTCGCCAGGCATCTGGAGCGCTACCGGGCGTGGGAACGCCTGCTTCTCGCGACTCCCTCCGACCGTGTGGTGCGGGGGAATTTCGAGAACACCGGATACACCCTGTGCGTCCTGATGGGGAAGCGGTGCGCGCGGGAGGCGGCGAACGCCGCCGAGGTCTACCTGCAGGACGTTCCCGCACGGATCTGAACGACGGTCCCAGGGACCGCACCGAGAGGGCCTTTCGCGGCAAACGACGATTCGGGCCCAGAACCGCGGAGGCGAGACGCATGGACGCGATCACGGACACGCACCACGAGACCGGCCGCACACCCGTCATGGATGTGCGGCCGGTCGTCGATCGCGGCAGGCGGCCCGCCAAGGCGGTTGTGGGCGAGACCTTCCAGGTCACCGCCACCCTTTTCGGCGAAGGCCATGACGCGGTCGGCGCGAATGTCGTCCTGGTCGATCCGGGCGGCCGTCCGGGCCCGTGGGCGCCGATGCGCGAGCTGGCCCCCGGAAGCGACCACTGGGGCGCCCCGGTCACTCCGTCGGCCATGGGGCACTGGACCTACCTGGTGGAGGCGTGGAGCGACCCGGTGAGCGGGTGGCGGCGCGCCGCCGGGATCAAGATCCCCGCAGGGATCGACGTCGGGCTGGTCCTGGAGGAGGGCGCGGCCCTCCACGAGCGGGCCGCCGCGGGCGTGCCGAAGGCCGCCGGCCGGGACACGGTGCTGGCGGCCGCGGACGCGCTGCGCGACGACTCCCTGCCCGCGGCCGAGCGGTTCGCTGCGGCCCTGGCTCCCGGGGTCGCGGCCGCTCTCTCGGAGCATCCGCTGCGTGAACGGCTCACCTGCTCCCTCCCGTTGCCGTTGCTGGTGGAGCGGGAGCGGGCGCTGTACGGGGCGTGGTACGAGTTCTTCCCGCGTTCGGAGAGCGGGGTGCTGGATCCGGCGGTGCACGGCACGTTCCGTACGGCCGCCGAACGGCTGCCCGCGATCGCGGAGATGGGCTTCGACGTCGTCTACCTCCCGCCCGTCCACCCCATC
>NZ_JBSFZS010000410.1:0-1975 GCF_053600395.1 Streptomyces sp. NPDC005070
TTGAGCGCCGTCGCGGTCCTGGACGCTCGCGGTGGTGACCATGACGACCAGGAGGGCGGGTGTGCGGGGGCTGTTGCTGCAAGAGGGGGGGAGCGGGGTCAGCGTGGGGGACCGAGGATGATCTGGCCGTACAGGTCGGCGCCCTCGGCCAGGCTCTGCTGCGAGATCTGGAAGCCGTCGGGGCGGGGGGTCGCCAGGTCCCGGCCGGAGTGGCGGAACATGCCCTCGATGCCGCCGGGAGTGCAGATCATCAGCAGATCGGCGGTGTCGGAGGTGATCCGGTAGCCGTGCGGGATGTTCCTGGGCAGGTAGACGATGCCGCCCTCCGACAGCTCCATCTCCTTGTCGTCGCACCACAGCAGGGCCTCGCCCTTGATCACCATGAAGACCTCGTCCTCACGGGTGTGCATGTGGTACGGCGGGGCCTCGCCCTTGTTGACGCTGAAGCGTCCGACGGTCAATTGCCCGTCGGTGGCGGCGCTGTCGAGGAGGACGGCTAGCACTCCGCCGTCGAGCCATTCGAGTTGCTGCTGCTGGTCGGGTTGTGCGAGGTAGGGCATGGTCATGGCGTCTTCCCTTCGGTCCGGTCCGATCACGCAGTAGGAATTCGGTCAATTAGCCGTTGGGAAGCAGAGTTGAAGGTTCCTGGCAGTCTGACGGCAGTGCTGTCGACAATGCACTTGAGCGTCTCCTGACTCGTCAGCCCGGTGGGGGAGGATTCGGAAGCCAGCGGCTGTGGGATCCGGATGCCACTGCGCACAGCCCTCGTGCTCAGCCGGCGGCCAGGTGCAAGCGCAGGGTGAGTCCGGTGTCGAGGCCACGGAGCAGGTCTCGGAACTCCACGATCAGGGACTCGTCGTCGTCGGGAAGGCCGTCCGGTAGAACGTACTAAAACGTCACGCTCAGCTTAAGCACATTCCACAGCGGGTTGCCGTGAGTGATCACTGTTAACACCTGAGTGCCCGTGAACTAACTGATCCACAGCTCTGGGCGGGGTGGGCCGGTTCACCGATAACTGCATGCAGAAGCAGGGCCTCTTGGTAGTCCAGGGGTGACGAAACCATCCGGACGCACGAGGAGGCCCTGCCATGTCGTTGTACCCCCTGTCCGCGCCTGCCGTCATCCCGTCGACGGAATCGTCCTGTTCCTGTGTGGCCTGCCGTTGGGGGCACGGGAGGCGACACCCGGTCCGGCCCCGCGGCTACACCTCCGACACGACCGACGCGCAGTGGCAGGTCATCGCGGCGGTGATGCCGTGGCCGGCCTGGCTGGACGGCAACGGCGGGCGCCCCGAGGAGTACTGCCGTCGACGCGATCTTCACCCGGTGGTGGCAGGACGGCGACGTCAACGCGATCCACAACGACCTGCGCGACAAGGTGCGGTGCGCCGAGGGGCGGGACGTGGACCCCACCGCCGCGATCATCGACACACAGTCGGTCCGGGCCGCGGGGACCGTCGGCACGGAGAGCAGGGGATATGACGCGGGGAAACGAGTGGCGGGGCGGAAACGCCACGTGATCGTGGACACGATCGGCCTCCTCCTGGTCGTCATGGTCACCACCGCGAGCGTCCAGGACCGCGACGGCGCTCAACCTGCGCTGTCGCACCTCCGAGATCTCTTCGAGTCGATCAGCCTGGTCTGGGCCGACGGCGGCTACGCCGGGAAGCTCGTCGACTGGGCCACGGAGAAACTCCGGCTCACGCTGGAGATCGTCAAGCGCAGCGACGACGCCAGGGGCTTCGTGGTGCTTCCGAGACGGTGGGTGGTGGAGCGCACTCTGTCGTGGATCTCCCAGCGGCGCCGCTGCGTACGCGACTACGAACGGTTACCCGAGCACCACGAAGCCATGGTCAAGTGGTCCATGATCATGCTGATAGCGAGAAGGCTGGCCCGCACTACCAAGCACCCCTAACGATCAGTTTGTTCACGGGCACTCAGGTGTTCCTTGGTGAGGGCCGATCCACTCTGCCAGC
>NZ_JBSFZS010000411.1:0-1975 GCF_053600395.1 Streptomyces sp. NPDC005070
GGCCTTTGGGGAGGGCGACAGCTGACGCGCGCCATACTGCTCCTCGCGTCCAGCGCGCTGCTTGCAGGCGTGGCGGTGGGCTTGACCACTCGTAGTTACCTCGCAGATCCGTTCTCCTACCTGCCTATCGTGCTCGGTGACATGGGCTCCCTTGCCATGGGGGCCGCCGGGGGGTTGGCCACGGCCACAGCCCTCGCCGTGCTGGGCATCGTCGGTGATCCACTGCCCCTGTACACGCCACTCGCAAGGCGCCACCTCGTCAGTTCTGTGGTGATCGTCCTGCTGACCGCACTGCTGGCCCTCCTCGTCACGAGCATCCTTTCTCTCTCCTTCCCATGGAACGTGGTGGCAGCAGCGCTCGCGGCAGTACTGGCAGCTGCGGGACTCTATAACCGGCAGAGCCGCGCAGCGGGGGCCGCCTCCCCACCATCTGCCGGTCGCAGGCGGCGCCGGAACCCACGGCGCATCCTGCTGCGCGGACTCGTTACTGGTCTGCTGGCCGGGCTGTGCCTGGGATCCGCTTTCGGCGTCGCCGCCGCCACGACGCTGAGCATCCGCAGCGCCCAGTACGCAGACTTCCCCCCTGGCACAGCGCACCGCATGCCGGACGGCACCCGTTACGTCATCACAGCTGACGGATGGCGTCACAGCCTGCACTCCAACGGCGACCGATACCTGCGCACCCCCCGGCCCGTCGACGGGGTGGTCGAGGAATACGGGGACGGCACCCGATATGCAGACTTCGCGAGATCCCGCGATAGGGCCGCCCACTGGCGGTGCGTGGCCGATCTCTGCACACCCTTCCACGGTTACATCGAGTTCCGGCTGCGCAAGGGGAGCAGGTACTTCAACGTCAGGCTCCCCAATGGCACATACGCTGACGACTACGACCTTGCAGAGCGATTGACGCCCGCGCGTTCACGTGACTGGCTGCTCACGGCAGCGCCAAGCACACTATTCGGCACTATCATGGACCTGCCATTGAGCATCGGCGTGACATTGGGACTGGTCAGCGGCCTGGCTTTCTGCATTCACAGCTGGCTGGTCTCCCCAGCTGACACCGCACGCGCTGTCAGCCCGCAGGCCAGTCTTCGCACCGACCGGACCACCGCGATCACCCGAGGTGTCACCCTTACCGTGCTCAGTCTTCTGATCACGACCGGGCTCGCCTTCCTTCCCGGCCTGAAAAGCAGGTCGGACGACCTCCTGATTTCCCTTCTCCCCTGGCTGTTTCATCGGGCTCCTGGCCGTCTGCCTCAGCGCCTGGGGCTGGTTCCTCGTTACCCGGCTGTGGCTGAGTACGACTGGGCATCTACCGCAACGCCTGATGGACTTCCTCGACGAAGCCCACGAGCGAGGAGTGCTGCGACAAGCCGGAGCCACGTATGAGTTCCGCCATGCCCGACTGCAAGAGCACCTCGCTACCTCAACGCACCAGGAAACCCCACCCCGGTACTGAAGGTGCCGGTCGTCGTACTCGCCACGTACACCTCCCTGGCGGACCGCGAGGACATCGACGCACCCCAGGCCAGCGGAAGGTTCGCGGGCCGCTGGAGGCCGCCCTGGCGGGCGGGCAGCGGCTTCTACGGCGAGCAGATGGCGGGCTTCGACCTCGCCATCGTGGACGAGACGCACGGCACCGCCGGTGATCTCGGACGGCCCGGCGCACCCGACTGGACGATGCCCGGGTGGAGTTGCCCCCCTCGACGACCGCGCTCACACCACCCCCCATCAGCGGCTGGCCGTCGCCGGACAGCGGCCGGGTCGACGGTCTGCTGCCCGGCGAGTACGACGCCCTGCGCTGGTACGACGTCCGTGCGAACGGCAGCACCGCGCAGTCCTGGGACGCCGGTAACCTGTCGGTCGGCGAGCCGGTCTTCGCGCCCGTGCCGGGCACGCGCGGCAGCGAGCGCGGTCACTGGCTGACGTTCTCCACCGACCGCACCGACGACACCAGTTGGCTTCTCGTGATCCC
>NZ_JBSFZS010000412.1:0-1969 GCF_053600395.1 Streptomyces sp. NPDC005070
GGCCTCGGCGTCGAACACCTCGGCCGGGTCGCCGGCCGGAGCGTCGTCGAAGCCGAGAGCGCGCAGGTCGGACGCGGCCGCGGCATCGAGATTCATGCCCGTGCTCTCGGTGATCTCGGCGTCGATGTGTGCCAGGGCCTCGACGGCGCCGCGCTCCAGGGCACTCGTGACCGTGCCGATCAGGTGCTCCTTGAACACCTCCCGGGCAGGGTTGTGCGCCCAACCGCTCGCCGTCGCGGCCTCCCGCGCCGCGGCGACATCCACGCTCTCCAGGTGGACCTGCTCCTGCCCGACCCGCACCGTGAAGCCACTGCCAGGGGCCTGCCGAGAGCGCACCAGGTCCGCGAGCGCCTCGGCCAGCGCGGAACTCCCCTTGAGGCGCGCGACGTCGAACGGCTCCGCGGCCCCGGGTACCACCCCGGCCAGCTCCTCGCAGGTCGCCAAGAGCACATCGTTCTCCCCCAGGGAGGGGAGCACCTGGGACACGTAGTCGAGGAACCGCGTGTTCGGCCCGAGGACCAGCACACCCCGTGCGGCGGCGCCCGGGAACGCGTACAGGACGTACGCCGCCCGGTGCAGCGCGACCACGGTCTTGCCCGTGCCGGGGCCGCCCTGCACCACCGTCACCCCGCGGTGCGGTGATCGGACGATGGCGTCCTGCTCGGCCTGCAGCGTCGCCACGGCCGAACGCATCCGTCCCGTGCGCCGTGCCTCCAGCGCCTCCGTCAAGGGACTGTCGCCGATGACGTCGTCGCTCGCGGCCGCGGATCCGTCCAGGAGCTCGTCACTCACCGTCCGTACGGCACGGTCCTCGACGCGAAGGTGACGGCGCCGCCGCAGCCCCATCGGATGGACGGCCGTCGCCTCGTAGAAGGGCCGCGCCGCGTCCGCTCGCCAGTCGAGGAGCAGTGGTACATCGCGGTCATCCCCATGCAGCCCGACTCGTCCGATGTGCAGGGCGGTTCCGTCCCCCCTGTCGATCCGGCCGAACGCCAGCCCCTCCTCAGCTCCCTCCAGCCGACGAAGGCCACGTGCCAGTCGCTCCGCGGCCACGTCGCGCTCGTACACCTCACCCACGCTGCCGGCCGGCGACCTCAGCACGTCCGCCAACTGTGCCCGCACATCCGCCAACCGCTCGTCGAGCAGTCCATACATGGCGGCCACGTGAACCTGCTCCGCCTCGACCTGTTCCGCGGCACCCTCATTGAACGGCGGCAACAGCGGTCCCCTCCTCGAATCGACCCTCCACTATGCAGCCACGTTTCCGTAAAGGTAAGGCTTGACTTACTTGCCCGAGTCGCTCGCCCGGCCACGATGCGCCCCAGGCTCAAGCCTCGGCCGAACCCCCGCCCCAGTCTCGGCGGTCGACGTCGCAGTAGGCCCCCGGCTGCGACAGGCCTGGGCGTACGCGGTTTTTCGATCGTGAGGATCGCCGCCCGCACGACAGGCTGGTCCCAGCAGGTGGTCTCATCGAGGATCCACGCGGGGGAGGGATCGAGTCCGGCCACGGTGCGAACCCGCTCGAACAGTCCGGGGGCCGACGAGAGGCCCGTACCCGTCTCCGGTGAACCTCAGCAGCAGACCGCGGACGACGACTGTGCACTCATCACGCCTTCATCCTGCGGGAAAGGGAGCAGCGCTGCATGTCGAGATGCTCGCCATACGGCCCTCCCGCCATACGCCCCTACGGCCAGTTGTCAGTACCGTCCGCCATGATCTCACCCATGAGCGACATCGAGACGGCTCCGCCTCTGCCTCCCCGCATCCGGGACACCCGCGCGATAGGCGGCGCCCTGGGGGGTCTCGTCCATGTCCCGGAAGGCTGGAGCTTCGGCACCTTCGAGGACATCGAGCGCATCGGACGCTACGTCGAAGGCAGTCGGGCACTCGATCCGGGAGAACGGGAGGTCCACCTGTCCCCGGAGGGCACCTGGCCGGAAATCATGGCCAGTTGGGCGCCCGATCCGAG
>NZ_JBSFZS010000413.1:0-1967 GCF_053600395.1 Streptomyces sp. NPDC005070
AAGCCGCGCCCGACAACAGCGCGGCAGGCGGGAATCGCCCTCCTTTAGGCGGGCGAGGATGTCAATCGACCAGCCTCTCGCGCAGGTAGACACACTGTGATGCTCATTCCGGCCATGGGGGCATCAGATCATTCTTCCGGCACCGTCGACCAGGCAATTTGAGCCCGCTCGTCGAACTGGGCCAGTTTCTGCACGGCTCCGGCGAGACTGACCCTGAGCCCTTCGACCTCGCCGAGCCAGCCCTCCTTCTCGGTTTCGGCGATGCGGTCGAGGAGGTTGTCCCGGATGGCCACGATGCGGTGGCGTCGGTCAGGGTCGGACCGCAAAAGACTGCACCGCAGGCAGCTTTGCTCGGGGACGCAGCGAGGTCCGCACCGCCCGCCCGAGTTCTCCGCAACCCGCTTGATCCCCATGTTCGTGCCCATGTTCTGCTGCATGACGGGTGGCGGCTGCTACACGAGAGCAAGGGGCCCCTGTGCGCCTTTTACGCCAAGGCCGACGCCGTCGACGCCGAGCTCATGCGGGGCCTGAGAGCCGGGTCGGAGCCGGTACGGGTGGCCTGGCCTCGACCCGTGAATGTCCACGCGGTGCAGGCGAGTTACAGATTTCACGAGTGCCCAGACAACTGATTATGATCTTGGCCATGTCTGTGCAGAACTCGAACTCCGACAGAGCCCTGTCGCGCAAGCAGCGCCTTCAGGAGAAGCAGCGCCGTCAGTTGGCGGTGGTCGACACCGTGGACAAGGCCGAGGCCAAGGTCCGCAAGGCCGAGGTCGAGGTGGCCATGGCCGTCTCCGAGGCGGTGCAGGTGTTCGGTGGCATGCAGGAGGCGTCGGAGGGGCTCGACATGCCGATCCAGACGGTCCAGCGCTTCCTCGGCATGGCGCAGGACGAAGCGGTGAGCGCCGGCGACGTCGTCGAGTCCGTCGGCGGATCCTGACCCTGGCGTTGATGGCGGGCCCTTGCGGGAGAGCGTGGGCCCGCTTCGCTGTGTGTGGGGCGACTCGTAGACGGCCTCTTGGTCGGGGCCGCGTCCCGACGGCGTTGGTCGCGTGCCCCTTTTCGCGCGTCCGTCACCCTCGGTGAGAAGGAGCCCCGTCGGCCTGCGGTGACGCCGACGTTCCCTCCCGGATTTCGTGCAACGCCTCGTCGAACATGGTGCGGGCCCTGGTGAACCAGTCCGCCAACACGGCGATCTCGTCCGGTCCGTAGTCGGCGAAGAGGGACGCCAGTCGCTGATAGACGGGGCCGTAGATCTCGAGAACGCGTTCTTGAGCCGTTTCCTCCATGACCACGTACACGCGTCGGCGGTCGCCCGGGTCCGCGGTACGCCGGATGTAGCCCGCCTTCTCCAGGCGGTTCAGCACTCCTGTCACCGCTCCGGTGGTCAGCCTGGCCCGGTCCGCGAGATCGCCCGCGACCAGCGACTCGCCGGCCGTCGACGCCTCCATGAGGAAGCCCAGGCACGTGAGGTCTGTGACGTTCAGGCCCATCCGGCGGGCGATGTCCTGTTGTCCGAACTGGGCCGTGGCGATCATCCGGTCCATGGCGTAGAGCGCGTGGTCCGCCGTCGCGGCCGGGCGCGCCTTGTGATCACTCACGATTCCTCTTAGGATCTAAGATAATTAGCTCGCGAGGTAAGAGATCTCGCGATGGGGTCATCCCTACCATTTTCACAGCTCTCGAGGGGCGAGATCATGTTCATCCATGGTGACGACGACCACGACTTGGGCCACACGGTTGCCGGCTGGAGCGGTGCGGGCATCGCGGCACTGGGATTCGGGCTGTGCGGACTTGCGATGGTCAGGGCGTCCGGGCTTCTCGCGCTCGTGGGAGTGGCGGTCCTGGCCCTGGCACCACTGACCACATGGATGCTGCACCTGGCGGCACGAAGTCGCCCTCGAAGACCATGCCCGCCTTGGGCTGGTCGCCACCGGTGAACGTCTGGGTGACCGAGGCCGGGAACT
>NZ_JBSFZS010000414.1:0-1963 GCF_053600395.1 Streptomyces sp. NPDC005070
TCCTGCTCTCCACGGCGCTCATCACCGTCGCCGCGCTCATGTGGCAGCGCACCCGCGAGCGATGGCGTCCGCCCAGGCGATGTGGCGCTGCGAGGCATCCTCGGGCGTCATGACCACACTGTCCTTGCCCAGGTGGGCCGCACCACGCGCGGGGTCCTGGAGGAACTTGGCCGCGCCACTGTCCCGGTTCACCAGGATCGGAATGCAGTGCGCGGCGGCCTCGGTGGCGACCAGGCCGAAGCCCTCGGTCTTGGACGGCATGATCACCACATGGTTGGCGTGCATGTCGTTGACCAGGTCCTGCTTTTCCTTGGTGAAGGGTTTGACGGTGACCCTTCCCGGTCCGCCGGCCTGGCTGTCCGCCCGAGCTTGCGTCTCCTGGAGCTTCTCCGGATTCGCGCCGCGGATGGTGAGGTGCACCTTCTTGCCGTTGTCGTTGAGGTGCTTCACCGCTGCCAGGGCGTCGCCGCCCCCCTTCATGGGGTCATCCATGCGCCCCATCAGCAGCACGTTGAACTGTTCCTTCGGCGACGGCGGACTGAAGGTCTTGACCGTTTCGCCACCGGGCACCAGATCGTGCCAGCTCTTGGCCTCCGCGTTCATCGCCTGAATCCGCTGGACGTCCTCGGTCAGGGCTCCGCCGACACCGACACCGACGCGGGCCGTCCTGAGAATGTCCTTCTCGATCTTCACCTTGGCCTGGCCTGCGTCCGTCCGCATCTGAACCATGGCCGCGTCGTTCGGATCGGTGATCTTGGCCTGCTCCAGCTTCTCGGGCGAGGTGTGGAGAAAGTTCATGTGCACGGCGTCCGGATACCAGGCTGACTGCATGGCGGACGCCGCAGGTCCGGAGAACCGGCTGTGCCCGATGACGATGTCGTACTGGCCCTCTCCCGCGGCCGGAAGGCCGAAATCCCGCGGATCCTGCTGGGCCGCTTTGAGGATCGTCTCCATCTTGTCCTCGCCTGTCACCGGGGGAACCGTGTGAACGGTCGCGGCTCCGTGGTCCTGCGGCTTTTCCGTCACATAGAGCAGGTCAACTTTGTGGGCCTGGTTTTCCGCGAGCCCCTCGGTGATGAGCTTGTTGAACACGGGCACTCCGCCGAGCCCCATGCCACTCTCGTTGGAGACAACAAGGATGCGTGCCATGCCGGTTTCTCTTCTCTTCTGTGCTCGAAAGGCAGGTGGTGGGGATCAGGACCTGGATCAGCCGTCGTACACGTCGACCCGTGGCGGGTCCTTCGGTCGGTGGCTTCCGGGCTTGCAGCCCGAGAACGGTCCCGAGGGGTCGCGCAGAAACGTCATCGCCGGTCCCAGGAAGTCCCGGTGCCACATGGCGGGCCCGTTCATGCCGGCCTTGACGGAGGTCATCTCCTGCCATGCCATCCACAGGCCGTAGAGGTGGGCCACCGCGTCGGGGTGCTCCCACCAGCGCGGGCACCACGGGGCGCGTGACGACTCCTCTCCGGCGTAGACCGGCAGCAGGAGGTTGTGCACCCAGATGACGAGGCCGCGTTGAGCCGTCGTCAGGTCGTTACCCTGCTGGTAGAGGATGAACGGGGGTGGGCCCTGTCCGGCTTCCGCTCCCTCGCCGCCGCCGCCGGTGGTGTCGTCGTTCATCCGGTACGCCTCTCCTCTGTCATCTCGTCGGCCCCGTGGGGCGCCGATGCGGTCTCGGACGGTCCCTCATGGCTCTCAGAGATGTGGGAACACGGTTGGGCGTACTTCTGCGAGTCGAGGCGGTCAGCTCGTCGGTCGCGGATCGCCGTACTCCCGTGTCGATGTGACGGCGCCGTTCTTCGGCAGCGGCAGTGTTGCCGCCCCGATGACAGTCGGTTCGGTATCGGCCATGGACGTCCCTTCCCTCGGCGCGATCCTGCGGGTTCGTGTGATGCTTGCCCGCCGCGACCTGGTCCTGGGTCTGGGAGTTCGAGAGGTCGCACCAGACGGCGAAGGACCCGCC
>NZ_JBSFZS010000415.1:0-1952 GCF_053600395.1 Streptomyces sp. NPDC005070
ACTCCTGGTCGAACCAGTCCAGCGCCAGCTGCCTGGTGGCGAAGTACGGCACCGGGCCGGTGACGCCTCCGCGCAGGGTGCACACGGCGGAGGTCGCCCTGTCCTTGTAGTGGTCGAGGAGGCGGTTCGCGGCCTCGTCCTGGTTGTCCCGGTGAGTGCCGAGGAGTTCGATCGCGTAGGCGCGAATGAGGTCGTGCTGGCGCCACTGCCCCTCGCCCGCCCGCTCGATGACATGGGCCCGCGCCAGCTCCCGTACCAGCCGCCTGGCGCGGGACGTCACCAGCCCGATGAGCCGGGCAGCGGTATCCGCGCTGAAGTGCGGGCCGGGGTTGACGGGCAGCAGCCGGAACAGCTGGGCCTGCTCCTGGGGCAGGCGCCGGTAGGAGAGCTCGAACGCGGCGCGCACCGCCCGCTCACCGTCGTCGAGCAGGTCGAGCAGGTCGAGCCGGCGGTGTGCCCGGGCCAGCTCGTCCGCGAGGTCGCGGGGCGTCTGGTCCGGATCTCTGGCGATCAGGGCGGTGGCGATGTGCAGCGCCAGGGGCAGATGGCCGCACAGGCGGCACAGGCGAGCCATGGCGTCCCGGTCCTCGTGCAGGCGTGGATCGCCCGGGGACAGCAGTGCGAGCTGCTCCTCGACCAGGGCCACCGCGTCGGCCTCGGCGAGGCTGCCGAGTTCCAGGGTGCGCGACCCCCGCGCGGCCAGCGTGTGCCGAGAGGTGATGACGCTGCGGTGCACCCGGGAGCGGGGCAGCAGGTCGGCCACCTGGTCCGTGCTGCCCGCGTTGTCGAGGACGAGCAGGACCGGGCGGCCCTCGGCGGCACGGTCGGTCAGCAGCCGGTGGTACTGGGCCGCCTGCCCCCGCGGGTCCGCGTCCACGGGACCCGGGCGGCCGAGCGCATGCAGCATGGGCGCGAACACGTGCTGCGGCATGGCACGATCGCCGGGATCGGGGGCGTACCCGTTGAGGTCGACGAAGACAGCGCCCCCGGGATACCAGCCCCGTGACACCGCTTCGGCGGCGCAGGACCGGGCCAGCGCGGTCTTGCCGATCCCGGCGAGCCCGGCCACGGAGGAGACGACGACCATCCCGGAGACGTCGTTCGCCGGATCGAGGATCGCCAGCACCACCGCGGACTCGGCACTGCGGCCGACGAACACCTCCGCGACGATGTCGCCGACGGGCAGGACCGGTTCGACAACCGCCAGCGGCCCCGCCGAGCCGGTGTGGTGGTGCACCTCGGACAGATGCAGGTCCCGGGCGGCCTGGAAGACCCGGCCGCCGCCGGTCGCGACCGCGTCCAGCCGTACCGCCTGCGACGGTTCGCGATCAGCGGGAGATGCCGTGACCATCTGCTGCTCGTCAGGTCTCGGTGATGTTCAGGTCACGACCCGCCTGATAGATCCGCCCCTGGCCGGTGGCATGACCCTCGATGTGCACGGTGCCGATGCGCGGTTCGTCGGCGGCCGTGCGCTGCGCCAGCTCGTCGGTCAGCCTGCTGAGTTCACACGTCAGTTCGGCGGTCAGGGCCGAGTCCGCCAACAGCAGCTCGCGCAGCCGCAGTTGCCACAGCCGGACCAGGGCCGCGTCGAACTCGGCGCTGTGCCGGGAGTCGCCTACGACGGCGCGCAGTTCGGTCAACTCGCCCTCCACGGCGGGCGCTCCGTCGGGACGCCCCCGGCGCCAGAGGGCGACCACCTGGTCCCTGGCCTGCTGCCAGGCATCCGTCGCCATGGCCGCGACCAGCGCGGATCCTGCCAGACCTGCCACAGCGGTCGGGTCCACCGCGCCCCCTCGGTGCCTGGTAACTGCCGTACGGCAACGGTAGTGGGCGCGGGCGGCCCCCGCCGGGGAAGACACCGATCGTGTCCACCCGGCAGGTCATCCGCTCGGGTGTATCTCAAACCGCCCGTGACGCGTCATCTCACTGCCGCAGACCTGCTTCGTGACCCA
>NZ_JBSFZS010000416.1:0-1949 GCF_053600395.1 Streptomyces sp. NPDC005070
CCCTTCGCCGTGCTCTCGGTGGGCGGGTCCGCCTCCGACGTGGGGCTGCTCGCGGCCGCCAGCCTCGTGCCCACGCTGCTGTTCTCTCTGGTGGGCGGGGTGATCGGCGACCTGAGGGTCCTCACCTCGTACACGGCCGTCCTGTTCGAGCACCCGGGGCTCGCCCGCTCGGCTCTGGTGGCCCGCCCGTCCGGCGCGCGCTATCTGGACCTGGTCGAGGCACTGCTGTCCCTGCTCGACGAGGGCGGTGTCCCCGCCGACCGGGCGGCCTGGGCCATCGACCTGCTGCTGCAGTTCGCCACCGCCACCGCTGCGGAACACGCCGCCGGGGAGGAGGGCGCGACCGAGGCCGGGGGCGAGTGGGCGGCGCTCGCCGCCGCGGTGCGCGATGCCTCCCGCGAGCGGCACCCGCACATCGCCGCGCGGGGCACGGACCTGCTCTCCGGTCCGGGCGAGGCCCGGCTGGACTGGGGCTTCCACGTCCTGATCAACGGCGTCCTGCGCACACCCCGCCCCGCCACGCCCGCCGTGCCTGCCAAGGCGGACACGCCTGCCAAGGCGGACACGCCCGCCACGCCTGGCGCGCCGAACGCGCCCGTATCGCCCGACACGCCGTGAGCGTCCCCTGCCGACGGACGCCCGCGGGCACCGCCGTCACCGGGCGCCGACGGTCACCCCCGTACGGAGGAGATCAGCCATGACGAACACCCACCACCCCATCGCCGTGATCGGCGCCGGTCTGGGCGGCCTCACGCTCGCCCGCGTACTGCGTCTGAACGGCGTCGAGGCGGCCGTGTACGACCTGGACGCCTCACCGGCAGCCCGCCCCCAGGGCGGCATGCTCGACATGCACGAGGACGGGGGCCAGGCCGCTCTCCGCGCGGCGGGTCTCCACGACGGGTTCCGTGCCCTCATCCACGCCGGGGGTGAGGCCATGCGCATCCTCGACCGGCACGCCACCGTCCGGATGGAGGACGCAGGCGAGACCGAATCGCGCCCGGAGGTCTCCCGGGGCGCCCTGCGCGACCTCCTGCTCGGCTCGCTGCCCGAGGGCACCGTCCGCTGGGGCGCCAAGGTGACCGCGGCCCGGCCGGCGGGGGACGGCCGGCACGAGGTGACGCTCGCCGACGGGAGCACCTTCACCACCGACGTGCTGATCGGCGCCGACGGCGCGTGGTCGAGGGTGCGGCCCCTGGTCACGGACGCGACCCCGGTCTACTCCGGGCTGTCCTTCGTCGAGATGCACCTGCTCGACGCCGACACCCGCCACCCGAGGGGTGCCGAAGTCGTCGGAGGCGGCTTCCTGTTCGCGCTCGGCGAGGAGAAGGGCCTGCTGGGCCACCGCGACCCGGACGGCTCCCTGCACGTCTACGCGGCCCTGCGCACGCCCGCCGACTGGGCCGTCTCCGGCGCCGTCGACTTCACCGACGCCGAGGCGGCCAGGCGAAGCCTCCTGGAGCACTTCGACGGCTGGGACGAGAGCCTGCTCTCCCTCATCGCCGAGGCGGACGGGGAACTCGTCGCCCGGCCGATCCACGCGCTGCCTCCCGGCCTGCGCTGGGAGCGCGTCCCCGGTGTCACCCTGCTCGGCGACGCGGCCCACCTGATGTCCCCGTTCGCGGGGGAGGGCGCCAACCTCGCGATGCTCGACGGCGCCGAACTCGCCGCCGCCCTCGTCGCCCATCCCGGCGACACCGAGAAGGCCCTCACCGTGTACGAGGAGTCACTGTTCCCGCGCTCCGAGACCTCGGCGGCCGAGTCCGCCGCGAACCTCGCCGTCTGCTTCGGCCCGGACGCGCCGCAGAGTCTGGTCGACCTGATGAACCGGTACCGGGACGACGAGGCCGACCGACGTCTTCGCGTACTCCTGGGCCCAGAACAGGTCGTTGCGGTACGCCGCCATCTGGGGCGTGTCCGCCACGAAGACGGCGAGGTCCCGGTCCACCAGG
>NZ_JBSFZS010000417.1:0-1947 GCF_053600395.1 Streptomyces sp. NPDC005070
AGGAGGCTGCCGGGCTCCGGCTCAGTGCGCGGTCCAGCCCCCGTCCAGCGCCAGCGAGGTTCCGGTCATCCCGCCCGTCTCGCGGGCCTCCCTCGTCCCGCCTGTCTTCGCCGCCCGGTGTGTCCCCGGGGTGCCGGCCGTCGCGGTCGTCCCTGTCGTCCCGCCCGTCCCCGGCGCGCCGGGCGCCTTGGCCGTGCCCGTGGTGTTCAGGGTCCGTACCGGCCGCGCCACCGGCGCCGCCCGTGCCGCGGGCCAGGTTGCCGCGGATGTCGTCCGTCATGTCCTCGTGCGGCATCAGCCCCGGCACCAGACCGTTGACCTGGATGCCGTACGGTCCCCACTCGACCGCCAGGGTCCGCACCAGGCTCTCCACGCCGGCCTTGGCCGCCGCGCTGTGCGCGAAACCGGGACCGCCGGTCCAGGCGTAGGACGCGCCGACGTCGATGACCGACCCCGGCGTGCCCGCCGCGAGGTGGCGCCTTCCGAACTCACGGGTCATCAGAAATGTTCCGGTGAGGGTGATGTCGACGACCGCCTGCCAGGCGTTCGGGGACATGTCCTCAGTCGCGACGGGGAAGTTGGCGGCCGCGTTGTTGACCAGCACGTCGGGCAGCCCGCACGCGTCGAACACCTCGGAGACGCGCTTCGGGTCACGGATGTCGCAGACCGCGGACCTGACCCGCGTGCCCAGCTTCGCCAACTCGGCGCGTGCGGGCGCCAGATGCCGCTCGCGGCGGCTGACGATCAGGAGATCGGCGCCCAGCCGGGCGAACTCCGCCGCGATCGCCCTGCCGAGTCCGGTACCGCCGCCGGTGACCAGCACCAGCGAGCCGTCGTACGTCCCGGCCGGAAGGGCGCTCGCGCCCATCGGGGGAGGGGCGGGGAGACCGGGGAGCGCGATGTCGTCCATAGCGGACTCGATACCTGGTGCGCCGTCAGACATCAAGAGCGGGAGCGAGCGGATCGCGGCGGGCCCGCCGGGCCGTCAGGCCGGACCGGCTCAGCGCGCGGAGAGGGCTCAGTACGCTGGAGGACATGCCAGAGGAAGTCCGTACATCCCAGGACCCCCGTGACGAACTGCGCGCCGACTGCGGGCGGTGTTTCGGGCTGTGCTGTGTCGCGCTCCCCTTCTCCCGCTCGGCCGACTTCGCGATCGACAAGGGCGCGGGGGAGCCCTGCCCGAATCTGCGCGACGACTCCCGGTGCGGCATCCACACCCGGCTGCGGCCGGCGGGCTTCACGGGCTGCACGGTCTACGACTGCTTCGGTGCCGGGCAGCACGTCTCCCAGGTGACCTTCGGCGGCGAGGACTGGCGCTCGGGGCCGAAGGAGCGCGCCCGGCTGATGTTCGACGTGTTCCCCGTCGTGCGCCACCTGCACGAACTGCTCCGGTACCTGAACGAGGCCCTGGCGCTCCCCGCCGCACGTCCGGTGCACGCCGAAGTCCGGAGCCTGATCTCCACGACCGAGCACCTCACCCGGCAGACCCCGGAGGAACTGGTGACGCTGGACGTCGGCGCGCACCGGCGGAAGGCCGGCGAACTGCTGCTGCGGGCCGGCGAACTCGTACGGACCGGGGCCGGCGGGAGCAGGAAGAAGGACCGGCGCGGCGCGGATCTGATGGGGGCCCGGCTCAAGGGTGCCGACCTGCGGGGCGCGAGTCTGCGCGGGGCGCTGCTCATCGCCACCGATCTCACGGGTGCCGATCTGCGCGGGGCCGATCTGATCGGCGCCGACCTCCGGGACGCCGACCTGACCGACGCCGATCTGACCGGGGCGCTGTTCCTCACCCAGCCCCAGCTCGATGCCGCCCGCGGCAGCGCCGGCACCCGCCTCCCGGAATCCGTCGCCCGCCCCGGTCACTGGACCACGGGAAGCTGAGGGACCGCCCGGGCGGTGAGCGGCACCCCGCCCGGGCCGGAGCGCCGCGGCCTCACTCGGTCGCGC
>NZ_JBSFZS010000418.1:0-1945 GCF_053600395.1 Streptomyces sp. NPDC005070
GCCCGCGACGGGCACGGCGCCGTGCCGGATCTCCAGCCCTTCCGGCTCCACCTTGCCCGGCAGGACGACCTCGACGAGCCCTTCGGCGTTCATGACGACCTCCACTGCGTTCCACGCGAGTTATCTGCTATCGCTTTAGTTAGAAGCTATAACCGACAGGCGTGAGCGTCAAGAGCTTTCGTTAGAGGTTCTAACTCGAAGCGGATGCGCGACATGGGTAGAGCTGCCGGGCGTGCCGCGCCTCGGCCGCAGCCCGCTCAGCCCGCTCTCTAAACGGCGGCTTCGGCCGTCCACTCGATGTCCGGCGGCACGACGCGGGCGCATCGCGGATTGCCGTGCGCGTCGGTCAGTCCCAGCCGCCCGACGAGCAGCCCCTCGCGCGCCGCCTCGGCGAGCACGTCGGAGGGGACGGCGTCGAGCATCAGCTTGGCGCGGCGGAACATGCTGAAGACCCCCGCTTCGTCGACCGTCCCCCAGGACAGATAGACGAAGAGGTGTCCCAGGCGCTTCTGCACATAGGGGCCCGTCAGTTCGATCCCCGTCGGCGAGGGCGTGGCCGTGCAGTCGAGTGTCCAGGTCGCGCCGGCGCCGTCGCCGGGCTGGGGATCGAGCAGTTCGGCCGGACGGTCCCGGCGTTGCACAGCGACATGGATGTTGTCGTACACCGGGACGGTGCCACGGCCTTCGGGGGCGGGGCAGGTGCGGCCGGGCAGCTCGTCGGCGTCGATACGGATGCGCATACGGGCCATCATGCCGCCCGTCCGCCGACGGGCACCCGGCGCGCCCCCAGGGTCAAGCCAGGCCGTGTCCGACCTGGAGCCCGCCGTCCCCCGGTGCTCCCGGACCGGGGGGCCGGCTCGTACGGACCGCGGTTTCGATCCCGTCGAGCTGGGCGGCGAGGATCTCCTCGAACGCGACCCGGCGGTCCACGACGAGAGGGCGGATGTCCCGGGCGAAGTGGGCCAGGACCGGGAAGCGTTCGGGGTCGGCGCCCAGTACCGCCACGCGGAACAGTTCCAGGCCCTGCTCACGCTCCTCGGGGGTGACGGTGCCGACCCCGGCCTCGGAGGCGATCAGCGCGGAGACGAGGACCGCGAGCCGGTGGTAGCGCGCCGGGATCTCCTCGTCGGGCAGCCCGGACGCGCGCAGCGCCTGCAGCGCCTCCTCCATGACGAGGCGGGACCCGGTGCCGCTCGACGCGTGGCGTCCCCAGACCGAGGCGAGCTGCGGCTGCTGACCGAAGGCGTCCCTCACTCGCAGGGCCAGGGCCGTGATGCGCTGCCTCCAGTCGCCCTCGGCGCGGTAGCCGTCCATGGCGGTCAGGAGAATCCGGTCGGCGACCGCGCGCAGCAGTTCGGTCTTGCTGCGGAAGTGCCGGTAGAGGCTGGAGGAATCGGTCCCGAGGGCCGCGGCCAGCTTGCGCACGCTGAACGAGTCCGGGTCGCTCGTGCGCAGCAGCTCTGCGGCCGCGTCCAGGATCTCTTCGGTCGACCAACGCCTTCGGCCTGCCATCCCGCTCCTCTCGCCGTGTTTCGGCCCAGCCTATGCACTTACCTGTGCACTTATCTAAGCACTCATCTATGCACTCGCCTATGCACTTGGCGTTGCACGCACCGCGTGCATAATGGGAACACAGACCTGCCGAACGCCGACGAGTCGGGGCGGCAGACCGCTCATGCCCTGTTGTCCGGGATCCGGCGACCACTGCGGAGCCCGCCTCCGGGAAGCCGAAAGGACGCATGACGTGAAGAACCCACTGGATACGGCGGCACTGGAAGCGGCCGTCGAGAGCGTCCACCGGGCCGGTGTGCCGGGCCTGTTCGCCGAGGTGCGAGACGGCGACCGGGTCTGGCGCGGCGCGGCCGGGGTCGCCGACCTCACCACCGGCAGCCCCGTCACCGCCGACATGCGGCACCGCGTCGGCAGCATCACCAAGACGTTCACC
>NZ_JBSFZS010000419.1:0-1944 GCF_053600395.1 Streptomyces sp. NPDC005070
GCCCGCGACCCTGCTTCAGGTTCGAAGTCCTCGGCCGGTGTCTGTCTCGTCTGCTCGGTCATACCGCTTCCCCCGGCTCCGGCGCAACCAGGAAACGCTGCTGGACGCCGCCGCCGCGATCTTCGCCACGTCGGGCGTGGAGGCACCCGTGCGCGACATCGCGGCCAGGGCCGGCGTCGGTACGGCCACGATCTACCGCCACTTCCCGACGCGGGCCGATCTCATCGTCGCCGTCTACCGGCACCAGGTCGAGGCCTGTGCCGAGGCGGGTCCGGCCCTGCTGAACGACTGTGCGTCCCCCTACACCGCGCTGTCACGGTGGATCGACCTGTTCGTCGACTTCCTCGTCACCAAGCACGGGCTCGCCGCCGTCCTGCAGCCGGACAACACGGCGTTCGACGCACTGCACAGGTACTTCCTCGACCGACTGCTCCCCGTGTGCACCGAGCTCCTCGACGCCGCCGCCGAATCCGACGAGATCCGCCCCGGCCTGACGGCCTATCAACTGATGCGCGGCATCGGCAACCTCTGCATCGGCGCCCACAACGACCCCCGCTACGACGCGCGGAGACTGGTCGAGACCCTCGTCGCGGGGCTGCGCCGAGCCTGAGGACCGTGACCGCTCAAAGGGTCTAGAGCGCCACCAGCCGGCCGCTGCGCCCCACCAGTCGCGCCGATGCCCCGGCGCCGCAGACCAGTGCCACGCCGAGGAGCGTGCCGCAGGACTCCGCCACGGCGTACGGGTCACCGGACAGGGCGGCACGCAGGCCGCGAGCGGCCCAGTAGCCGGGTGAGGCGGGGGCCACGTCCGAGACCCAGGCCGGCAGGGCGGCGAGCGGGACGAGCGCCCCTCCGAGGCTGCTCAGCAGCATGCCGCCGATGTCGAAGGCGGCCGAGAGCGCGCCCAGGCTGCGGACCAGCACCCCGAGCAGGGTGCCGAGTCCGAGGAGCGCGCAGCTCCAACTGAGCAGGACGCCCAGCAGCAGGAACGGGTGCGGGACACGCAGGTCGAAGAAGCACACGGCGAAGCCGACGATGAGGAACTGCTGGGCGAGCAGGACCATGAAGGCCGGAACGGCCTTGCCGACGAGCAGTTCGGCGGGGCGCAGGGCGGTTCCGCGCAGGCGGTCCCAGGTGTGGCCGAGCCGTTCGGTGAGGATCGCGCCGCCGCAGATGCTGAGCGCGAGCAGCGAGAACGTGACCAGCGTGCCGACGACCGCCTGTTCCGTTCCGGCCGTACGGCCCTGCCCGGTCAGGTAGAGCGGACGCAACAGCGTGATGAAGACGAGCGGGAGGATCATCCGGCTCAGGACGGGACCGGGTTCGCGCGCCATCAGCAGCACGTTGTGGCGGATCAGCACCGCGAGGCGGGCGACTGATTCACGCGGCATCGCGGACCTCCGTCCGTGTCACGGTCGGCGCGGCTTCCATGGACCGGTAGAGATCGTCCAGTCCGGGGCGGCGGACGTCGACGGACACGGGCGTACGACCGGACGCGAGCAGGGCCGCCAGATCGGCACCGGGGTCCGTGGTCGGCCGGCGCAGCTCGGGTTCGCCGGGGTCGGCGAAGGTGACCCTGAGCTCGCCGGGCAGGTGGCGGGTGAGCTCTTCCTGCGTGCCGCGCGCGATGATCCGTCCGGCCCGCGCCAGTGCCAGCGTGGCATCGAGGTCGACCAGTTCGGGCAGGTAGTGAGTCGTGTAGACGACGGCCGCGCCCGCTTCCGCCCGAGCCCTGACAGCGCCCAGCAGGGCCGCGCGGGTTTCCGGATCGGCTCCGGCGGTCGGTTCGTCCAGCAGGAGGAGGGGCGGTGAGCCGACCATGGCGGTGGCCGCCTGGACCCGGCGGCGCTGACCTCCGGAGAGGGCGGCCACGGGGCGGTCGGCCACGGCCGCCAGGCACAGCTCGTCCAGGACCCGGGCGATCTCGGCGTCCCCGCGCCGTCC
>NZ_JBSFZS010000420.1:0-1944 GCF_053600395.1 Streptomyces sp. NPDC005070
CGTGGAGGACAAGGTGGCGAAGCTCCTCGAATCCAAGCGCGCGCTCGCCGACGCCGTGGTCGGCTCCGGTGAGGCCGCTCTGACCGAACTATCCGACACCGATCTCGCCGAACTCGTCACCCTGGGAAGGCCGTCATGAGCCCCTCCTCCCCCGGCCCGCGCCACACACCCACCCGTGGCAGGGGTTCCTTCGCCGCGACCTGGTGGGGCCAGGCATGGGTGACGGCCCTGGAGGACTCCACCCTGGACTCGGGACGCCTGTCCCGCGGACGCACCTACGCCCGCCAGGGCATGGTTGGCCCCGTCACCATCGCCCCCGGCCAGGTCAAAGCCGCCGTCCAGGGCAGCAGGCCCCATCCCTACCGTTCCACCGTCCGCCTGCCCGTCCTCACCGACGCCCAGTGGGACACCCTCCTCGACACCATCGCGACCCGCGCCGGCCACCTCGCCGCACTCCTGGACGGCGAGATGCCCGCCGAACTCGTCGACGACGCCCGCCACGGCGGCGTCCCCCTGCTCCCCCAACCCACCGAACTCGACCCCGAATGCTCCTGCCCCGACTGGGGCTACCCCTGCAAACACGCCGCCGCGCTCTGCTACGCCATCGCCTCCACCATCGACGCCGACCCCTTCGTGCTCTTCGCCCTCCGCGGCCTCAGCCGCGAGGAGGTCCTCGGTCGGCTGCGCGCCCGTCGTACTGCCGCCCAGGCGACCTCCAACCCACCGGCCCCAGCCGGCCTCCCGGCCGCCGGCGCCTACGCAGCCTGGACCGCCCTGGCCGATGGCCCTCCGCCCCTGCCCGAACTCCCCGAACCGGCCCCCCACACCGCCCTGGTGCCTGCCGCCCCGCCATCCGGCGCCGGTCTGTCCGCCGAGGACCTCGAACGGCTCATGGCGGACACCGCCGCACGCGCAGCCCGGCTGCTCACGGGCGACACCACCAGCCTGCACCTGTCCCAGCACCAGGACGCGGCACGGATCGCCGCGAGCAACTGCAGCCCTAAGTGGAACCACCACCTCATCCGGAACACCGGTGCCAAACCGACCGCGTTCGCCCGCCTCGCCTGCGCCTGGCGCCATGGCGGCCCCACCGGCATCACCGTCGCCGAACAGCCGCACACCCCCGACCCGACGGCGATGACAGCCGCCCGCACCGCCCTGACCGAAGCTCTCACCGAAATGATCACCAACCCGGTCGCCGTCAGACGCTGGCGCAACCGTCTCACCCTCCCCCACCACGGCATCCAGCTGCGCCTGGGCACCGACACCCACTGGTACCCGTACCTCCAAGACGACGACGGCGACTGGTGGCCAGCGGCGCCTGCCTGCCCTGACCCCGTCACGGCGCTCACCTCCGTCTGGCAGCAAACCGAGAGGTAATGCGTACGACAGCCCCGTAAACCCGCCGTTGCTGAGTCCGTAGTCAGGTCTCAGCATTCCGGGCATTTCTGCCCGGAAGGTCCGTCACATCACCAAAGCGTCAGGACTTCGGCTTGAGGACGGTCTCTCGTTTCCTCCTGCCGCTGGTGCGGCAGGGTTTCGCCACCTGCCCGCCCCGCACTCGCCTTGTGGCGGGTGCGGATGGCGCGGGTCTTACGGTCGGCTCCGCGAGGCTTCGACACTGCTTGTGCGGTGTCCAGGTCTCCGGCCACTCCGGTACCGGTCGAGCTGGCAGCCGCGAGTGCGGCCAGGTTGCGGGCGGCGTTGTCGTCCCGGTCGATGACCAGGCCGCAGGCGTCGCATTCGTAGGTCCGGACGTGCAGCGGCAGCTTGGCTTTCACCGCGCCGCAGCCGGAACAGGTTTTGGAGGAGGGGAACCAGCGGTCGGCGGCGATGAGGCGGGTGCCGTGGCGCTGGCGGGTTTTATAGGTGAGGGACGACAGCAATCCTCCTGCACGGAGTGGACGATCGGAAGCCAGACACGCTCGGCTACGACCTGACCCG
>NZ_JBSFZS010000421.1:0-1944 GCF_053600395.1 Streptomyces sp. NPDC005070
GAGGCGTGTCACGCCTCCGCGGCGGGCGGTCCGGACGGCGGTCCGGACGGCGGTCCGGACGGCGGTCCGGGGGACTCAGCGGCCGGCCAGGGCCTTCAGCGTGGCCTCGGCCGTCGCGGTGCTCGACTGGGGGTTCTGACCGGTGATCAGCTTGCCGTCCACGACGACCTTGCTGCTCCACGGAGCCCCGGTCTCGACCGTGGCACCGCGCTCGCGCAGCACGCTCTCCAGGTAGAAGGGGGTGTTGTCGCCGAGACCTCCCTGGCGCTCCTCCTCGTCGGCGAAGGAGGTGAGGTCGCGGCCCGCGAACGTGAATCCGCCGTCCGTGGTCGTGGCGCTGAGCAGGGCGGCGACCCCGTGGCACAGCGCGGCGACGATCGTGCCCTCGGCGTCCGCCTCGTTGAGGAGACGGCCGAGATCCGCGTCGTGGGCGAGGTCGGCCATGGGCGAGTGACCGCCGGGAATGTAGAGCGCGTCGTAGTCGCTCAGACGCACCTCCGCCAGCGGCAGCGGGCCAGAGAGCTGGTCGTCGATGCTGTCGAGGTAGGTGCGGAACTCCTTGGCGTCGGTCTCGGACACACCGCCGCGGGCGTCGAGGCTGAGGGCGTCCACCGTCGGGCGGACGGCCCCGGGCGTGGCGATGTCCACCTGCGCTCCGGCGGCGCGCAGCACCCTGTGGGAGGCGGCGACCTCTTCCGCCCAGAAGCCGGTCGGATGCGTGGATCCGTCGGCCAGGACCAAGCTGTCGGCGGCGGAGACGATCATCAGGATCTTCGACATCGGGATACCTGCTCTTATCTGTGGGACGACTCTGGAAACGCGGTGCCAATGGCCCGCGGACCGCGGTGACGCGGTGCTCGGGACAACTCCAGGATTCATCACGGAAATGCCCTGCTGCTTGGTCCGCGCCATAAGAGGAGTTATGGAGGAGGGGTGGCCGAATTTCGTCGGATGTGCAGTGGGGCGTCGTACGACGGGAGGCCGCGCCCCCGCCGCGAACCCATCAGTAGAGTTTGATGAGAGGGAGAGGTTCATAAACTTTGTGATGGATGGAGGCGGCCATGCCCGGCCTGGACCTACTGGCGACGTTCCTCGAGATCTACCGCACCGGGTCGCTGTCCGCGGCGGCCGCGCGGCTGGGGGTGAGCCAGCCGGCGGTCACCGGGCAGCTCGCCCGTCTTGAGGAGCAACTGGGCGAACCGCTGTTCGTCCGGTCGAGCAAGGGAGCCCGGCCGACGCCCCGGGCGGCGGCGCTGGCCGCCCGTGTCGGCCTGCATGTCGACGGGCTGCGTACCGCCCTGGCTCCTTCGGGGCGGGAGAGCACGCTGGAGGGCACGGTGCACCTGGGCGGACCGGCCGAGGTGATGTCCCTTCAAGTGCTTCCGGCGCTGGCACCGCTCACGGCCCGCGGACTCCGCATCCGGGTGACGCTGGGCCTGGCCGAGGAACTCCTGTCGGCGCTGACGGCGGCACGCCTCGACCTGGTGGTGTCCGCGGTTCGCCCCCAGCAGGAGGAGCTGTCGGTGACGCCGCTGGTGGACGAGGAGTTCCTGCTGGTGGGGCCGCCCGCCTTGGCGCACGCCGTGGACCAGGAGCGGCTGGCCGCCGACCCGGTCGCCGCGCTGTCCCAGCTACCGCTGGTGGCCTACGCGGCCGATCTTCCGATCATCCGGCGGTACTGGCGCAGCGAGTTCGGGCGGCGGCCGCCCAATCCGGTCGCGGTCACCGTCCCGGACCTGCGCGCCGTGCTGGCCGCGGTGGAGTCCGGGATGGGCATCTCCGTGCTGCCGCGCTACCTCGCCGCTCCGGCACTGGCCGCGGAGGAGGTGGTGCAGATGCACCGGCCGGAGGTGGAGCCGTTGAACACCTTGTATCAGCCGTCCCGGCGCCACGTATCTCGTCAGCACGGAGATGCCCATCCCGGAATCCACCGCGGCCAGCACG
>NZ_JBSFZS010000422.1:0-1942 GCF_053600395.1 Streptomyces sp. NPDC005070
AACGGTTCCTCCTGCGGAAATACGTCTGGGTCCGGATGCGCGGCGGGCGTACCGCGATCCTGGGGCCCGGATCCCGGCGGGGCCGAGACCTTACGGTCCGCGTACCCCGGCCGTGTGGCGCCGGTCCCTCGGTCGATACAACCGTGTCGGCCGGGCCGGCTGTTCCCGGCGCCCGGTCGCACCGACTCGACCCGGGGATCGGGCCTCTCCCTCGGAGCACTAGCGCGGTGTGGCGCCGTCGGCCTTGAACGGGCCGCCGTGGCCGGGCACGATCAGGTCCGCGGCGGCCAGCACCCGGAGCCGGGAGGCACGCAGCACCTCACGGTCGGGGGCTACCGGGTCGTCCGACGGACCGTTCTCGTCCCACCACAGGTCACCGGCGAAGGCGACCACACCCGCATCCGTGCCGGCCAGCAGCGTGATGTCCTCCGGGCTGTGGCCCGGCGTGCGGATCAGGCGCAGCGACGGGGTGAGTTCATAGCCCTCCGCGTCCCGGTTGGTCCACTGGTCGCCCTGGTACTCCACCTTGTGGTCGTGCACGCGGGCGCGTCCGAACAGGCCCACGTTCATGGTGTTGTCGGGGTGGTGGTGGCTGAGTACGACGTCGGTGATGTCGTCGGGGCCGAGGCCCAACTCCGCGAGCGGGGCCAGGATGCGGTCGCGGCTCGCCACCATGCCCGGGTCGAAGATCACGTGCCGGCCCGCGTCGGCCAGGTAGGAGACGGTGGCGGCGACCCCGGGGCCGGTGGAGCCCGTGTAGCCGGTGGTCAGGATCGTGTACACGGCGCTGCGGCCGAGCGGTGCGTCTGTCATGGCCTCAATCCTTCCGGGCGGGCGGCGCGTTCACGAGTGGCACAGTTGCCGCTGATCGCAGGATTCGTGCCACACTGCGGGTGTGTCCCCCTTCGTGACCGTGGCCGCGTATGCCCCGCCGGGAGTCGGCCTGCTCGCCGTCGGCATCGTCGCCGAGGTCTTCGGTCCGCACGGCGAGGAGGTGCCCGGCTTCGACTTCGCCCTGTGCACCGACCGGCCGGGGCCGGTCCCCACCGACATGGGGGTGCCGCTCACCGTCACGCACGGTCTGGACCGGCTCGCCTCCGCCGACCTCGTGATCGCCCTGCCCTGGGCGGACTTCCGCACACCGCCCGGACGAGCCGTGCTCGCCGCGCTGTCCGACGCGCACGAGCGTGGCTCATTGGTCTCGGCCCACTGTGTCGGCGCGTTCGCGCTCGCCGCTGCCGGACTGCTCGACGGCCGACGGGCCACCACCCACTGGCGGTTCGCCGAACTGCTCGCCCGTCGTCACCCGGACGTCACCGTCGAACCCGACGCCCTCTACATCGACGAAGGACGCGTCGTCACGGGCGCGGGAGCCGCCGCGGGCTTCGATCTGTGCCTGCACCTGCTGCGGCGGGAGCACGGGGCCGCGATGGCCAACGCGATCGCCCGGGACGTGGTGCTGCCCTCGCACCGCGACGGCGGGCAGGCGCAGTACCTGGCGGCCCCCGCCCCCGAGGACTGCCGTGACGAGCGGCTGACCGAGGTGCTGGCGTGGGCCCGCGAGAACCTCCACAAACCGCTTCCCGTGGCGGAATTGGCCCGGCGCGCCGTGATGAGCAAACGCTCCTTCGCCCGCCGGTTCACCGCCGCGACCGGCACCACCCCCCATGCCTGGCTGCGCGGCCTGCGGCTGAGCAGCGCCGAGGAACTCCTGGAGACGACCGACCTGCCGGTCGAGGAGATCGCCCACCGTGTCGGCTACGGAAGCGCGGCCGTCCTGCGCGAACAGTTCGTACGCCGCCGGGGAGTACCGCCCCGCTCCTACCGCCGCTCGTTCACGAACACGCCCTGACACCCTCGGCAGGCCCTACCCGCCTAGCGTGACCCCATGACCACTGTCCAAGCCCCGCCCGCCCCCGACCACCGGCGGTGGAAGGCGCTC
>NZ_JBSFZS010000423.1:0-1920 GCF_053600395.1 Streptomyces sp. NPDC005070
GCGGCAGTAGAAGCCGCGGCCCGGAGGGAAGCCGGCGCGCAACCCCACGGCAGCGGTCACCTCGTCGGACATGAACTCGTCACCGAAGTCGTGAAGGGGCCGGGCAACCGCGGCGATGCAGTCGAAGATTTCCATGCGCCGAAGATCGCCCACCAAGACTCAGCAGGTCAAGGGATGTTTTCTGGTGAGACCCGTTAGCTAATCTATCGCTTCATGCTGGATATCCGCCGTCTGCACATGCTCAAGACCGTCGCCGCCCGAGGCTCCATCGCCGCGGCCGCCCAGTCGCTGGCGCTGTCCGCCGGTGCCGTCTCCCAGCAACTGGCCGTGCTGCGGCGCGAGGCGGGAGTGGACCTGCTGCGCCCCGACGGGCGAACCGTGGCCCTGACGGAAGCGGGCCGGACGCTCCTCCTGCACACCGACCGGATCCTCGCCGCCGTGCAGGAGGCCGAGAGCGCCGTCGCGGCGGTCAAGGGCACGGTCGGCGCCAACGCCACCCTCGCCGCACTGCCATCGACCGTCGCCCGGATCGTGGCCCCCGCGCTGACCGCGCTGGGATCGGACCACCCGCAGCTCACCGTGACCTGTCTCGTCACCGACCAAGCACAACTGAGGGAACTCACGCTCGGCACCGTCGACGTGGTGCTGGGACAGCGGTACCACCACCTGCCCGACGCCCTGCCCCGCGGCATCGAACTCTGCCCGCTGCTCGACGATCCGCTGCTCGTCGTCACCGCCGCCGACCGAGCCGACGGGCGGCCCGTCCCCCTGCGGGAACTGGCGACGCACAGTCTCGCCGTGCCACCACCGACCACGGAGTGCGGACAGGCCATCCTCCATGCCTGCCACCAGGCAGGCTTCACACCCACAACGCGCTACGTCACCGCCGACATCGCCGCCCAGCTCACCCTCGCACGGGCCGGCCTCGCCACCGCACTCCTCCCCCGGACCGCCATCGACCCGGCCACGGCCGGAATCCGTACCGCGCCCCTGGAGGACCACCCCGTCCAGCGTCAGCTGTTCGCCGCGACCCGTCGCACCGAGAGCGCGAACCCGACAACCACAGCCATCATCGCGGCGCTGCGCACGGCGACGCGGGAGAACCAGCCCTCGAACGTTCTGCCGACCTACCGGTAGTTACGCACGGGATGCACGGGCGCACCGGGCCCCAGGTCGCATGGGACGGCATCCCGCTGATCGGAAGGAAACTCTGCGAAGTTGACGCAGAAGTGATCCGCAACATTGAGAAGCACGGCCTGGGCTGGCTGGTCTACTGCCACGGGGGTCCGGGACCGGAGGGCTCAACATGTCCGTGCGCGCCAACCGAGCCGGTGACACCGTCGTCAGCGGGGCCCGCTTCTTCGCACCGGACTGGGAGAACCACTGACCCCGCACAGATGGCCCGGCCCGATCGGGGCAAACCCTCACGGGGCAGGCTGTGGGCCGGGGGTCGGCGACACGGCATGCGAGCGCGCGCGGGGCGGCAGATGATGGTGGTCATGTGACAGCCACGTCGGATATACGAGGAGGCGGATATCCATGAGCGGCTTCTCACCCGGTTTCCGTGGCCGCACGCACTCACTGGCGGATCGGTTGCCTCCTGGTCAGTACCCCACTGAGCAGTTCCCGGTGCTGTCGGCGGGACCGACCCCACGAGTGGAGACCGACACCTGGACCTTCGCCATCACGACCGAGTCCGGTGCCACCCGCGCCTGGACATGGCAGCAGATGATGGACCTGCCGCAGCAGGAGACGGTGACCGACATCCACTGCGTGACGCGGTGGTCCAAGTTCGACACCCAGTGGCGAGGCGTACCCGTGGACGCCTTCTTTGAGGACATCGAGACGGCTGCCGACTATGTCGTCGCCCAGAGCTACGGCGGTTATACAACCAACATGCCGCTGGCGGAAGTCCTTGAC
>NZ_JBSFZS010000424.1:0-1909 GCF_053600395.1 Streptomyces sp. NPDC005070
ACCCGGACCGCGCCGCCGACGCGGAGCCACCCACGGCAAGGCCACCGCGCACGCCGGACACAGGCCACCGCCGGTGGTGTGCCGGCGGCCGTCAGTTGGCCACCGCATTCCGAACGGCCTCTTCAAGGGCGAGGCGATCACGGTGAACGGCCGCCTCACCCGCGCGGACTGGGTGAAGCACACGTCCACGGGTTACGGCAGCCAGTACGTCAAGTTCCAGCTCCGGGCAGTACGGACCAGTGCCCGTGCCGGCCCCGCCCGGGCCGCCGACACGGGCTCGATGGCAGCGGAGGGCCCGGCGGCCGGCACGGCTGGCTCCTCTCCCGGCCGTGTTCATCCGTGCCCACGGACCTCCACCCACCACTATGAAAGGAAACATCCGATTCGCCTGGAGGCCTTGCATGCACCCTGATGGTTTTCCTGCCCCAGATTCCGGGCTCCTCCTCACCCACTTTCTGACGGTGGCCGACGTAGCCCGATCTCGCGCCTTCTACACCGACGTTCTCGGCGGTGAGGTGGTGCTCGAGGAGAACCCCTGCACCATCAAGCTCGGCAACGGATGGATCATCATGAACCCGGGCGGCGGCCCCACCCCGGACAAGCCAGACGTCACCCTGCGCCCGCCCACCGACCCGAGCAAGGTCAGCAGCTTCCTCAACCTCCGCGTCGCCGACATCGAGGCATGTCACCGAGAGTGGAGTGCGAAGGGCGCCGAATTCCTCACGCCACCCATCGATCGCAAGGCCGAGCTGCGGTGCTACTTGCGGGACCCGGACGGCTATCTCATCGAAGTCGGGCAGGCCACCGGCATGCTGAACGGCGTCTACGCCGACCCGCCCGCCGTATGAGCTAGATCCTTGGCCGGATAATCGACCTGCTGCTCGTCGGCCGGCAGACTGCGTCCAAGACCTGATCTTGGAGCTGGTTGTGGGACATCGACCGAGTGTGTCCGTCCGGCCGGTGAGTACGGAGGAGGGTCGCAGGCTGCAGCAGATCAGCCGGACCGCGAAAGACCCGGTGAAACTCCGCCAGGTGATCGTGGTGCCGATGTCCGCCCAAGGCCAGACGGTCAAGGACATCACCACGCTGATGCAGGTTGGCGAGGACTACGTCCGCGAGGTCATCCATGCCTTGGACGAGCGGGGGTTCGACGCGCTGGACCCAAAGTCCTTCGCATCCGTCTTGGCCTCGCCGGGATAGAGGTCGGCGATCCGCCGCATAGCCAATCCCGGCAGATACGCGACCGGGCAGCCCATGTCCCGTGCGGCCGCCAGCGGCAGGGCGCCGATCGAGGCCGGCTGGTCGACCACAACCAGCACGGTCCCGTGCTCGGCCTGCAGCCTGGCGAACAGCTCGCGATTTCGGCTCGGTGTGGGGCAGCCGTGTCCTTGTGGAGGGTCTGAGGCGGGCCTTCGCGCTCGCCGACGCTCGCGCAGACTTTGCGCCAGATACCAGTCTGGCCGGCCCCGTAGCCGCCCCGGTGCCCGACGGCGACTGCACCGTACGGCTGTGGAGTTCCTCCGCGTTCACGCACGCGGCCCGTCACCCCACCAGCGGCACGACGATCGCCAGCACTGCGATGCACAGCGTCATGACGATGCTCCCCCAGCCGATCGCCTTGTCTACCGGGGCCAAGCGGGCGATGCCGAAACCGCCCCAGTCGGAATCCGTGACGACCTGGCAGGCAGCCAGGCTCCCTCCTTCGTGGTGGCGTGTCGGACGGCCAGCGCCGGCCGAAGACGAGAGCTTTGAGGAAACCCTGATCCGAAGGACCGAGATGCCCGAAGTCACAGCCTCGCACTACCCACCCGGCACCCTTCTCGGTGTACGGCTGCTGTCCCAGGGCGCCGACGGCGTCTATCAGGTCGCGCTGGCCACGTACGTGGTCTTCTCACCGGAGAAGCAGACC
>NZ_JBSFZS010000425.1:0-1891 GCF_053600395.1 Streptomyces sp. NPDC005070
GGCCTGGCCGCACGAGGACGCCACCATCCACTACCACGCCACCGAGGGCCGCTCCTGGCTCCTCTCGCTGGACGGCACCGGCGCCTGGCCCGCACCCCTCACGGACGACGCCGCGCCCGCCTCCGCTTCGGCCACGGGCACGGCCGAGCAGCTGCTCCTCTTCGTCTGGGGCCGCCTCACGCTGAGCGACCTGAAGACCGAGGGCGACCAGCAGGTGTTCGAGCGTCTGATCGCCTGGGAGCCCGAGGAGTAGCCAGCCAATACCGCAAGCGGACGGCCTCGATGACGTCCGCGTCGGTGAACATCGCGAACAGCTCCGCCTCACCGCGCGGCGGACGGCCAGTACGGCCTCGTACAGCTCGGGCCGAAGCGCCTCCCGCAGCCCCCTTTGGCTTTGTGGGCGGTCGAGACGATCACTTGGGTCGTCTGTTCGGGGACGAACCGGGGGCCTGATCAGCTACGCGGCACATGCACGCGCCCTCGTACGGCGGCTCGGGTACACCGTCCCCGACAGTCATGAACCGACCGTGCCCGACCTCGCGGCACTCTTTGCGGCCCATCCCCGCGCCCTGCCCTCTCTGAGCAGCACCCTGGCCCCGGCGCTCCGGCGAGGACGAGCGCACCCGCCTGACGGACGTTCTCACCCGCGCCCGCGCCGGCGGACTGTGCGTACTCCTGCCGCTCGACGAGTGCGAGCACCTACAGGAGCTCCTCCGCAGCATCTGCAAGGAGCAGCCCACCCTGGTGCCTCGCGTCGCCCACCAGGCCCTGCGCTTGGCGGTTCGGCTTGTGCGCATCACGCCGAACCGGCCTACAGCTCTCGCCCAACCTGACGATCAGAACAAACAAAGTTCGTTACATCGGACCCTACGGTGGCTTGCACATCGATCGAAGCCTTTCCCAGAGAGAGCTGAAGCCACCTTATGTCTTCCATACATCCCTTCTGGCTCGCCGGCCGACCGGCCGAAGGCGACGACACCTTGGACGTGACCTCGCCATGGGACGGCCGCCCAGTCGGCAGGGTCTCTGTGCCGACCGGCTCACAGATCGAAGAGGCCGTCGCCGCCGCCCACGCCGTGCGCGACGAGTTCGCCGCCACGCCCGCGCACGTCCACGCCGCAGCACTGGACCACGTGGCCAGGCGCCTGGCCGAGCGGACCGAGGAAATAGCGCAGCTCATCTCCGCCGAGAACGGCAAGCCGATCAAGTGGGCCCGGGGTGAGGTGGGCCGCGCTGTCTCCGTGTTTCGCTTCGCCGGCGAGGAGGCCCGCCGCTTCAATGGCGGCGATGCCCAGCGCCTCGACACCGACGCAGGCGGTGAAGGCCGTCTGGCGCTGACCCGCCGCTTCCCCAAGGGCGTCATTCTGGGCATCACGCCCTTCAACTTCCCACTGAACCAGTGCGCCCACAAGGTCGCCCCGGCCATTGCCGCAGGCGCGCCGATCATCCTCAAACCTGCACCCAACACTCCGCTCTCCGGACTGGTTCTGGGCGAGCTGCTGGCTGAAACCGAACTCCCCGCCGGATCCTGGTCGATCCTGCCGGTGGCCAACGAGCGCATGCCCGCACTGGTTCAAGACGATCGCATTCCGGTTATCTCCTTCACCGGCTCGGAGAAGGTCGGCTACGCGATCATGGACTCGGTCCCGCGGAAGCACTGCACCCTGGAACTGGGCGGCAACGGCGCGGCAGTGGTACTGGGCGACTACAGCACCGACGACGAACTGGACTGGGCCGCGACTCGCATTGCGACCTTCTCCAACTACCAGGGCGGCCAGTCCTGCATCTCCGTGCAGCGCGTGATCGCCGACGCCGCCGTCTATGACCGACTGTTGCCGCGCATCGTGGCCGCCGTCGAGGCCCAGGTCACCGGCGACCCTTCCGACGCCGC
>NZ_JBSFZS010000426.1:0-1881 GCF_053600395.1 Streptomyces sp. NPDC005070
GAACGCCAAGGCCTACGGTGTCCTGGTATCGCCGTATGTGGCTTCGGGGTCGCCGGCCGGCGTCAAGGTCGACTACGGGATTCTCAAGCCCCGCACGCAGTACATGTTCCACACCAACGCCTTCGACGGCAGCCTGTACGAGACAACCTGGTCACCCTGGACGAAGTTCACCATCGAGCCGTACGCGACGTTCCCGGTGGCACAGTCGACGTCAGGGATCGACCCGGTGGCGCAGAAGACGGTGGAGCTCACCCGCACGGATCCGGACGGCTCGGCCACGGACGCCCCGCTGGCCGCGACGCCGGAGCCGACCCTGTCGGACTTCGCCAAGAGTGACTGTTCCAAGCCGGACAAACAGGACCGCCGGGTGTGCTTCACTCTCGGCAAGAGCACCAAGGACAAGGCGAAGCGGTCCAAGGCGCCCGAGCCTGGCAAGACCAGGGAGACGACACAGACTTTCACGGCTGATGCCGCTGAGGCTTTGGCGGGGTCCCCGACTCCGGGCGGCAACGACGCGGTGGACCTGGTCGACTGGTGCACCAACGCCGCTGATGGCCTGGACTACATGAACCGCACCGAAGCCTGCCTGAAGGACCTGGGTGAGGGCGAGCTCTGGTTCTTCGACTCAGACCCGGAGAAACCGGCTATCGGGCGCGGCACGTTCCTCTTCGAGCAGCGCATGAAGACGTACCGGAACAAGTCGGAGAGCGGTAGCGACTTCGCCGAGTTCGACCAGCAGTTGGTCATCATTCCCACCTACATCGACCCCGCCCTCCAGGGCGTCACGATGAAATGGAACGTCGCCTCGTCCTGCTCGGCGTGTGACGTGGCGCCGATCCAGTGGACCGACGACGGCGCCAACCCGACCGTGGGCGCGCACTGGACGTACGACCCGACGAGCAACTACTCCGGACGTTGGGGAACCGTTGTGACCCGGTGGACCGGCACCGGAAAGGAGCAGATCGACCTGGACTGGTCGATCACCGCCGGCGTCGACGCCAGCAACTCCCTCAACGCCACAGCCGACTTCGGCAGCAGCGGCATCAGCGCGGTACGCGAACTTGCCCCCCGCTGCGACGACATCACCCGTGGCGCGCTCACGCCAGGCTGCGTGTTTCCTTTCTTCAAGCCGACGTTCACTGTCGACACCAACCTCTACCCGGCAGCCGGCGCCTACTACTGGGTCATGCAGGAACGCATGCCCGACCATGCTGGATCGAAGAAGTGGGACAGCCTGGTCCACTACCTCGGCCCAGACACCGCGGTGAAGAACCCGTCCACCGGCGCGGCCTGGTCCTCGGACGACAGCCGCAAGGTGGTGTGCCCGACCACGTGGACCAAGCACCCCGCCGATCCGATCGTGGGCAGCACCGACTGCGACGAGTACGCCCCGGCCTCAACCCACGAGAGCGGCGGATTCCCCGGAGGCCTCAACCAAGTCACCGACGGCAGCAAGTGTGCCCAGTTGTACACGGATTGGGCATTCAACGGCGTCGGTGACGGGTCGACCTCGTTCGGTCTGTTCGCCGACACCCGCACCGCGACCAACGGCCCCTCCGGCACCGAACGCTGCGGACGAGCGGCAATCGACTCCGCGCAGAACCAGGGCGCGTTCAGCAAGCTCCAGCCCAGCGTGTGGCGACTGCTGGACAATGACGGATTCTTCATCGACATCCCCGGCTTCAACCACTGCTCGGGAACGGCGACGACCTGCATCTGGCGCAAGGTCTAACGCCGCCCAACCCTGGGACAGGACAAGAAGAAGGGGGTGGACAGGCTGTCGCCTGGCCACCCCCTTCGGCGTTCCTGTACGTCAGCGGGTGAACCGTTCCCACAGAGCAGCCTCATCTGCGGCCAGCGGCGGCCCCCACACCAGCCTGC
>NZ_JBSFZS010000427.1:0-1878 GCF_053600395.1 Streptomyces sp. NPDC005070
TTGTGCCAGACGTCGTCGGACAGACCGAGGCGCGGTCGCCGGGCTGCCCGTCTCCGGACGGGTGATGGGCATGGTCCCGCTGGTCGTCAGCGAACTGGTGACCAACGCGGTCAAGTACGCGGGCGGACCGTGCCTGTTGTCGCTCGAGGTCGACGAGGGCGCCGTCAGGGCCACCGTCTGGGATTCCGACCCGACACTTCCGGTGGCACGCGCCGCCGAGGCGGGCCGGGTCGGGCAGCACGGGCTGGAAATCGTCATGGCCGTGTGCCATGCCTTCGAGGTGCGCCGGGAGCCCGTCGGCAAACGGATCACCGCCGTGGTGACGTTGGCCGACACGCCGGACAGTGACATGAGCCACTCCGCCACCTGACGCCACCCGCGTCACCGGTGCGACAGCGGCCACAAGACGGCGCGCGCGACATCCCGTTGGGCAGCCGTCCGGCGCCGCCGTGGCGCCCTCCGAAACCCTTGACGGGCCTCTGACGAGCCGAAACGAAATCGTGTCGCGTCACTCCGGCCTGCTTGCGCGACAATGGTGAGTTCGCGGATCCCCTTCGACAGGAAAACGGGTGGTTAACACAGTGCGGCAGGCAGGTGTACTAGACGTCGGGTGTCACAGCGCTCTGCTCACCGTGGCGCGGCGCCGCGCCGGGGTCGCCATGGAAGAGGTGCTGTCCCGAAAGGTACGGCTCCAGTTGCACGAGACGCTGGACGCCACGGGACGGCTGGACAAGTCGGGTGTACGCAGCGTCCAGCGGGCCGTGGCCGAAACGCTCGCCGAGAACCGCGGGGCGCTGCCGGAGGTCTACGCGTTCGCCACGTCGGTGATCCGCGACGCGCCCAATCGCGACGAGGTCCTCGCCCAGGTGGCCAGCGCCACCGGCACCCGGCTGCGGGTGATGTCCGGCGAGGAGGAGGCCCGGCTGGCCTATGTGGCGGCACGCCACTGGGCGGGCGAGCAGGCCGGCTCCCTGCTGGTGCTCGACATCGGCGGCGGGACGGTGGAGGTCGCGTCCGGGACGTCCAGACAGCCCCGGACGGCCCACTCCCTGCCGCTGGGCGCCCGCACGGTCACCCGCGCGTGGAAGCTCGACGAGGCCGTGTCCTCGAAGCGACGGCTCGCCGAGGTGCGCGACCATCTCGGCGACCGCCTCGCCGAGGTGGCCGACCTGCCGCACGCGGACCCGGACGGTCGGGTGCTCGCGTGTTCCAAGACCTTCACCCAGCTCGCCCGCTACACCACCGCGGGCCGTGACCGCTCCCGGACTCCGCAGCGGCTGACCCTCGACGAGGTACGGGCCGCGGTGGGCGTCCTCGCCAAGAACGGGTCGGCGGGCCGCGGCCGGCTGCCCGGCATCTCACGTCACCGTGCCGGTCAGTCCCTGGCCGGGGCCATGGTCGCGGAAGCCCTGATGGAGGCCTGCCGGGCCACGAGCGTGGAGATCTCCCCCTGGTCCACCCGGGAGGGCCTGCTCCTGGAGCGCCTCGGAGCGCTGCGCGGCAAGAGCTCCACCCGGCGCTGACGCGGACCGGTCGCCGGGCGGCCGGTCCGCCCGCGCTCCCCTTCGCTCATCCAGCGGGGATCCGTCAATTACGTGGACACCGCCCTGTGTTCGAGCGTCACGAGACCGACGGCGGCTCACGCGCCCGGTCGCGAGGGAGCACCGCACCCGGAGGCCGGGAACAAACCGGTACCACTCGACGCTGACCTGAACAGTCCGGCGGATGCCGGAGCGCGGAGTCCCACCTGGTGCGGTGGACCCACCGGCGGTTCTGCTCGTGGAAAGGCGTGAGAGCGATGACGGAGTGCGGGCAGCGACGACTACGGGCGGCCGGGGCGGGCGAGTTGCCCCTGGTGACTTCGTGCGGCCGCAGGAT
>NZ_JBSFZS010000428.1:0-1861 GCF_053600395.1 Streptomyces sp. NPDC005070
GTCCCGAAGCTCGACCGGGGGATGAAAGATCAGGTCAATGACCCGGGGATGCGACGCGTTGGCTTCGAGGAGCCGCAGATAGTAGTCGCTCCCTGGGGCGCCGGCGAGGTGGCACTGCGGTTCCGGACCCGCGGTCCGAGTGGTGACTGCGCCGGGACTGCGACAGGATCGAACGGCCGCGCCAGGTGGACTAGTCAGTAGCCGCCACTCGGCGACGACGACTGCTTGGTGATCTGATTGCCATCGGTACCCAGCACGTACCACTTGGCGCCGAAGGCATCGATCCCTTGCCCGTTGGTCTGCCCGGCCTTTGTGTCGTCGATGAACGTGTAGAGCGGGTGACCCTTGTACGTCACCTGCTTCGAGCCGTCGCTGCGCGTGATGGTCGAGAGAAGTTTGCTGTTGACGCCGCCCTTGGCGATCGTCTTACCGTTCGCCTTCAACGGCGGCCAGGCCTTGGCACAGTCCCCGTCGCATGTGGACTTGTTCTTCTTGTCGGACTGGAAAAGGTAAAGGGTGTGCCCCTTGCCGTTGACCAGGATTTTGCCGAGTGGCGTGGACTTGGTGGACACCGTCACGGAGGACGACGTGCTCACGGCTGATGTCGCCACGTGTGCACCGCTCGCCGAACTATGGCTGTTGCCTTGGGCGTACGCGACAGTTGTCGCGGACAGGAGAAGCGCCGATCCGGTGGCGGCGATGAATCCTCTGGTGTGCTTGTTCACGAGAATCGCCTCGGAGAGAGTAGTGCGGCCTCCGCTCGTGGGCGCGCGCCGCACATCTCCCAGTACACCCCGAAGCCGACGAACTGGCTACAGCGTCGGCCATTCACCCAGGACTCCGGCGATCGGCCCAGTCAACAGGTAGGTCATGCCGGATCCGAAGGCCGGAAGCTCCCTTGCGGAGCCACGAAGACGGCGACGGAGGGGGAAGTGCACAATCACGGGGCGTCACCGACGTGCTTGCTCATGTCGAACTCGGGGGGAGCCCTTGATCTCGTCCCTCCCTGGAGAGCCCGACGTAGATCTTCCGCCCGACTTGGTCGCCCCTGGTCGCCGAAGACCCATACGCCGGTGTCGCGACGAGGCGGGAGGAGTCGATGTCGTCCGCGTGGTCAGTGCCGGGCGGCGCGGGCTCTTTGAGAGCTCGTAACACGATCGTGCGGCCCAGGCCCAGTAGTCCGGTCGTGGTGGAGCGTAAGAGCGTGGCCCTGGATCGCGGGCGACGGCTGGTGTGGGGAAGAGTGGCTGGATGAGCGTGATGTGGGCGGCGACGTCGCCGGAATCTGGGCTGTTCCATCCGGTTGAGAGACGTTCAGAAGTGAAAGACCTGTCAGACCGCATCAACGACCTGCGTTCCTGCGGCCAGGGGTACGTCGAGGTTCGGTCGCCGGACAATGAGTTCCCGGTGCTGATCCTGGCCTTCCGAGGTGATCACGCGATCATCCATCTGATGAGTGACGCCGAGCGGATGTCTCTGCTGGTAGGAGACGGCACCGTGCCCTCGGGTGCCGAGGTCGAAGTCCCGATCATGGACGACCTCGCCGCGTTCACGGGTGACTTTGTCCTGGACACCGATCGGGCATGGGGCCTGGTGTACGACTTCACCCAGACACGGGCGGCCGGTCCTCTGGGTGAGTGGTGCGAGTTGTAGCTAGAGGCTCGTGACACGATCACGTCCGGCGCTTCTTCAGTCGCCTCCAGCAGATGAGGCTGCAGGCCAATGAGACGAAGGCGTCGTGGAGTTCGGTTCGGCGTTCTCAGCGGACGGCGAGACGTTTGAAGTGGTGGAGCAGGGCGAAGGTCTGCTCGACGACGTAGCGGAGCTTGCCCAGGCCCTTGATGTTCGGGGCGCCCTTGTG
>NZ_JBSFZS010000429.1:0-1858 GCF_053600395.1 Streptomyces sp. NPDC005070
AGGTCAAGGAGGGCGATCTGATCGTCGTCCTGGAGGCCATGAAGATGGAACAGCCCCTGAACGCGCACCGCTCCGGCGCCGTCAAGGGCCTGAGCGCGGAGGTCGGCGCCTCCGTGACGTCCGGCGCCCCCATCCGCGAGATCAAGGACTGACAGGGAATGGGCGATACGGTCGGCAACAGCGGCGTGCCACGCCCAGGAGTCGTGGCCATCTGGACGAGGGGACGGACGAACCATGGGGCACAGGACAGGAACGCGCGTACGCAGGAGCGTCACGCCGATCGCCGACGCGGCGGTGGCGAGCCTGGGCGGCTGTGATCACGTGGACGCGGTCGCGGTCGACCTGGCCCCGGGAACCAGTGCCGCGGACTTCGCCCGGACGGTACTGGCAGGGACACCGGGGTGGGTGCACGGGCTGCTGACCGTGCGCGACAAGCTGATGTCGCCGTTCGGACTGCATGTCCAAAAGCGAGTCGCCCCCGATGAGATCCGGGTCGAACCCGGAGCACGGCTGGGCCCCTTCCGGGTCCTGACGGTCTCCGACGACGAGGTGCTCGCCGGCGACAACGACAAGCACCTGGACTTCCGCACCTCCTTCGCCGTACGGGAGGGAGCCGCAGGCCTGGAAGGCGTCTGCACCACGGTCGTGCGCTACCACCGGCAAGCCGGATACCTGTACTTCAAGGCCATCCAGCCCTTCCACAACCTCATCATCCCGAGGGTGGTCGCCCGCGCCCGCTCATAGCCGGAACGGAACCGCTTTCTACAGGCTGAGCGGGGGCGGGCACCCCAGACACGGCCAGGGATGGGCTGCTACCGGCCCGGCGAAAGGCCCCGGCTGATCTACCGGCCACGCTTCCACCTGCTTTGGAAAGGAGCACCCAAGCGCTTCTCCTGACAGGACTACCGTGACCTCCCGGTCCGCGCACACCTGCAACCTGGCGCCCCAGTCGAAGCCATCTGGGGCAAATCGAACACCCGTCGTGCCGGCGGCATGAGGAAGTACGCAGTGCGTCGTCGACCGCAGGCCGGCGGGCACCGGTGGCGGGTGGCCTCACCTGGGCGTATACGATCCCCGGCCATGAAGCGTTCGATGATCGCGCTGGTCAGCGCAGGTGCAATCACACTTGCCTCGGGCGGCTATGCCGTCGGGGCGATGCGACACGACGGCGCGTCCGAGCGGTCAGCGACGTGCGAGCAGACCAACCAGGACTTCGAGAAGCGGGCTGGCCAGTTCCGGAAGCACAAGCAACGGGAGTCCCGTGACGCCGACTACTCCGACTCCGTTTCCACAAGTTGGGCGATGGAGTCGACCAAGGTGAAGATCCTCAGCCTGATCGTGGTGCAGAATTCAACCTGTTTCGGTGCCGGAACGCGCGCGACAGCGGCATATCTCCAGCAACACCGAACCGAGGGCGAACAGGACGCTGCCGCGTGTGCCCTTGCCGCCGTCCCCTCCGACTACTGCACGATCGCGGTCGACTGAAGGCGACGTGCCGCAACCGTGCCCGTTCAGTCGGGAAGCAGCGGGGAGTCACGGGCTCCGGCGGACAGCGAGCACGAGAACGGATCCTGACCGGTGCACCTGGTCAGGATCGGCTTCTGCTGGCGGTAGGTGTGGGATTTGAACCCACGGTGCCATCGCTGCTCCGACGGTTTTCAAGACCTCGTTCAAGACGCGGCTCGTCGACGCAGCCCCCACGCCCTGAACCGCCCACTCGCGAAGAGGCCCACGCCGACGGACAGCGCAATGAGCAGAGTCGAAGCGCCGACGCCCAAGGTCACATGGCGCCCCTGGGCTGCCGCCAGAAAGGCGACGGTCCCAGTGAAAGTCACGGCCGCCATGGCAAGGCAGATCG
>NZ_JBSFZS010000430.1:0-1857 GCF_053600395.1 Streptomyces sp. NPDC005070
GCTTGACTTTCTTGTCTAGTGAGTTTAAAAAATCAACATGCCTACTGTCGATGCTCCGGCATCTGCCTCCAGTGCGGGGCTGTCCGGTCCACCCGTCTTCAAGCCGCCTCCGGGCGCCGGCCATCCGCGTGCCGTCTTCGCTGTCCTGGCGCTGGCCGTGTTCGTGTCGACGCTCGATTCCTTCATCGTGAACATCGCTCTCCCGGCGATTCGGTCGGACTTCACGAACTCCACCGTTGCCGACGTCTCGTGGGTCCTTGCCGCCTACGCGATCGTCTTCGCCGCACTGCTCGTGCCGGCCGGCAGGCTCGGCGACGTTGTCGGGCGAAAGCGGGTGTTCGCTGTGGGTCTCGGCCTCTTCGGGCTGAGCTCCGTGCTGTGCGCGATCGCGCCCTCGCTGAACTTCCTGATTGCCGCTCGAGTCCTGCAGGGTGCAGGAGCAGCCGCTGTCATCCCGACGTCGCTCGGCCTGCTGCTGCCTTCGATACCACCGCAGCGCCGTGCTGCCGCGATCGGCGCGTGGGCCTCCCTCGGTGCCGTCGGTGCTGCCTCCGGACCGCCTCTGGGAGGACTCCTGACCCAGCTCAGCTGGCACTGGATCTTCATGGTGAACGTCCCCCTCGTGGCGCTCGCGCTGCTGGGTACCTGGCGAGTGCTGCCGGAAGTCCGCGATCCTGCTCGCCCGGGTCTTCCGGACGCCCTCGGCTCCGCCGTCCTGGTTGCCGCTGTGTCCCTGGGCACTCTCGGCCTTGTCCAAGGTCACGCGTGGAACTGGGACGAGCGAGTCTTCGGCTCATTCATCGCTGCAGGTGTACTGACCGCCGCATTCATTGCTCGCTCCAAAAGGCATCACGCGCCGGTCCTGGATCTGAGTATTCTGCGCGTTCCCGCATTCGCGCTATCGAGCCTGTCCGCGGCCCTGTTCTACGCGTCTTTCTCTGCGATGCTGCTGGGTAACGTACTTTTCCTTACCGGGGCATGGCAGTACTCCGTAGTTTTGGCAGGTCTGGCCCTGACCCCGGGTCCCATCATGGCTGCCGTGTTCGCCCCCTTCGCCGGCAGGCTTGTCCGCCGAGTCGGTCCCGGGATCGTCGGAGGGGCGGGGGCATTGCTGTTCGGGACCGGGTCCGTCATGTGGATCAGTTTCATCGGGATGGAGCCGACCTACTGGTCTCGATTCTTTCCCGCCATGATGATCAGTGGAATCGGCGTCGGTCTGGCCATGCCTGCTTTCACGATCGCCGGAACCTCAACCCTGCCTCCTCAGAAGCTGGCTACCGGGATCGGCGCCCAGAGCATGTTCCGCCAAATCGGTTCAACATTCGGTGTTGCCGCGTTCGTGGCCATATTCGGCACCCCAACGGCAGAGAACCTGATCGAGGCTCACAGCCACACTCGCTGGTTCAACGTCGTGGCGGTGGCCGGTGCCGCCCTGGCTCTCGCCTTCATCCGTCACCCGCGCCCTGCGTCTGCTGTCCCGGCTCCAGGCGATACCCCTACCCAGTGAATGCAAGCCCAGACCCCAAGATGGAGCGATGAAATGAACCTAGAGATTGCGGCCCTCTCCCAGGTGGCGACATGGCCGGATGCCGATCGGCGCACCAGAATAGTGCTGGCGAACCAGTTCTCGACCGCCGGTCTTCATGAAGAAGGATTCGACTTCTTTTCCGGCCTGTCCGCCCAGAACCCGACCGACGGCCTCCTCATGGCCCTTGCCGGCCTCTTCCAGTCCCGTCTTGCCGGTCAGGAGGAGGCGGCGATCGCCAAACTCGACGCCGCCACATCACTTGACCTCGGACTGCCGCAGCTGCACCAAAGCGTGCTGCTTGGCCTGCTCGCCGGTGCCTGGACGGGCTT
>NZ_JBSFZS010000431.1:0-1857 GCF_053600395.1 Streptomyces sp. NPDC005070
GCCCGGCGCATGGCCTGCTCCTGGGTCTGCTGGAGGTCCGTGAAACGCTTTCGGCTGGCCTCGAGCCGCAGCCGCCCCAGCCGGACGAGGCTGGCCAGGACCCCGACGACCAGGAGCACCACGGCGGGACTGGACCAGCCGGGAAGCATGGGATCCGCGTCCCGGAACGCGAGACCGGCCAGCACGGCCGCGACGATCAGACCGGCCAGGGCCCGCGTCCGGTAGCGGCTGTGCGCGACCGCTCCGTACGCGGCGATACTGCAGGTCAGCACGTTGATCCAGGAGACGTCGTCCGCCAGGGCCAGTACGGCGGTGGCGATGACTCCGAACGCGAGCAGCGGATACCTGCGCCGGGCCGCCAGCGGCAGCGCCGACAGCACGACCAGCACCCAGGACGCGGATCTGGGTTCGGTCTGCGGTTCGAACATCGGCCCGGGTTCGGGAACGGCCGGGGGGTACGGGATCGAGCCCCGGCCCTCGGTCACGGCCCGGGAGCTGATCCGTACCGGCCCGTCCCCGGGGTAGCGCGCCGCCACGACCAGCGCGACGACGGTCAGGACGACCGCCAGCACCACGTCCAGGCGCACCGCTCGCCGCGACAGCGGGGCGGGCTCACCCTCCGGCCGCATCGCGTCGCGCAGATGCGCCCACCACGTCCCCGGCCGCAGGACGTCGCCGGCCCGCTCCCGCCAGTGGCCGGTCCGCTCTCGCCCTGTGTCCGCCCACGACGTGTCGCGCGGCCGCCCGAACGGGTCCTCCTTCTCCATCCGCACATTGTGCGGTCCCGCGGCGCGGGTCCACGTCCACCTGTGTGACCGGGGCACCTGACCGCCAGGCGTACTCCTCGAGGATGACCCCGCCCTCGGGTCCTCCGCGGGGAGGGCCGTATGTCGGTGCCACGGCCGACGCGCCGCCACGGCGTCCGCCCGTACGTTCACCGGGCCACCCAGGGCATCGGCTTCCCGACCACGAAGGACGGACACACCCATGAATCACGTGATCGAACTGGAGGGCGTGGCCAAGCGGTACGGCGGCGCCGACAGCGCGGCGCTCGGACCGGTCGATCTCGGCGTGGCCGAGGGCGAGGCCCTGGCCGTGACGGGGCCGTCCGGCAGCGGCAAGTCCACGCTGCTCAATCTCATCGCCGGTCTGGACCGGCCCAGCGAGGGCACCGTGACCGTGGCCGGGCAGCGCGTCGACCGGCTGAGCGAGCACGCGCTGGCCCGGTTCCGCCGCGAACGGATCGGCATGGTCTTCCAGTTCTTCAATCTGCTCGACGACCTCACCGTCGCGGACAACATCCAGCTCCCGGCCCAGTTGACCGGAACCGCCCGGCGGGCGGCGGCAACCCGTGCCGGGGAGCTGATGGAGGTACTCGGAATCCAGAAGCACGCCCGCGCCTACCCCGGACGGCTCTCCGGCGGCGAACGCCAACGCGTCGCGGTGGCACGGGCGTTGGTGAACAAGCCCGCGCTGCTGCTCGCCGACGAGCCGACCGGCGCGCTGGACACCGCGTCGGGCCAGGAGGTTCGGGAGCTGCTCGTGGATCTGCACCGCGGCGGACAGACGGTCGTCCTGGTCACGCACGACCTGGAGCTGGCCCGGGCGTGCGCGCACCGCACGATCCATCTGGTCGACGGCAAGGTCGCGGTCGACACGCACGCGGAGGCCGTCCGATGATCGGGTTCGGCAACGGTGCCCTCGGGCGGGTCGTGCGCTCCGGGGTCGGCAGACGACGCGTCCAGACGCTGGTGATCGCCGTGGCCACCATGATGGCGGTGGCCTCGGCCGTGGTCGTACACCGCCCTGTTGATCGGCCTCGGCGTGTACGGGGCCTTCCTGCTGGGCGGCACGTCG
>NZ_JBSFZS010000432.1:0-1836 GCF_053600395.1 Streptomyces sp. NPDC005070
GGCGGATACGGAAACACAGGCGGATACGGAAACACAGGCGGATACGGAGACGAGCGGCGCGCTGTTCGAGGTGCGCGACCTGCGTGTCGGCGTCGTCGACGGACCCGAACTGGTGAGCGGCGTCTCGGTCCGCATCCGGCCCGGCACCGTGCTGGGCCTGGTGGGGGAGTCGGGCTGCGGCAAGACGATGACCGCCCGGTCCCTGCTGGGGCTGCTGCCGGACGGCGTCACCGTGACCCACGGTTCGATCCACTTCGGCGGCCGGGACCTGGCCGGCCTGACCGAGAAGGAACTGCAGGCCGTACGCGGCCGTGACATCGCACTCATCTCGCAGGAACCGATGGTCGCCCTGGACCCGATGTTCTCCATCGGACACCAACTGACCCAGCCGATCCGCCGGTTCCGCGGTGTCGGTCGCCGGGAGGCCCGCCGCATCGCCCTGGGTCTCCTCGCGCAGGTGGGCATCGTCGACCCGGAGCGGATCCTGCGCGGCCATCCGCACCACCTCTCGGGCGGCATGGCACAGCGCGTCTGCATCGCGCTGGCTCTCACCGGCTCGCCCAAGCTGCTGATCGCCGACGAGCCCACCACGGCGCTCGACGTCACCGTGCAGGCCGAGATCCTCAGCCTGCTGCGGTCGTTGGTGCGAACCGAGAGCCTCTCCGTGGTGCTGGTCAGCCACGACCTCGGCGTGGTGGCCGACCTGTGCGACGACGTCGCGGTGATGTACGCGGGCCAGGTGGTCGAGTCCGGCACCGTCGCCGAGGTCCTCGACCATGCCGCGCACCCCTACACGGACGCGTTGCTGAGCGCGAACCCCCACATTCCGCGGGGTGCCGCGGTGCCGAGCCGGCTGCCGTCCATCCGGGGCACGGTGCCACCGCCCGAGGACTGGCGCGGCGGCTGCCGGTTCGCGAGTCGCTGCGCCCTGGCCACGTCCCGGTGTTCCGAGCCGGTCGCGGCGGCCCCGGCACACGACGGGGGGACGGTTCGGTGCGTCCACCCGCTGTCCACGGCGACGACCGTCACCACGAGCGAATCCGGAGCCGCCCGATGAACCAGCCCGCCCTGTCCGTTCGCGACCTCGTCGTCCACTACGGCCGACGCCGCAAGGCCCCTCCGGCGATCGGCGACGTCAGCTTCGACATCGCCCCGGGCGAGACACTCGGCCTGGTCGGAGAGTCCGGCTCGGGCAAGTCCACCATCGGCAAAGCCGTCCTGGGGCTCCAGCCGGCGACCTCCGGATCGATCCTTCTCCACGGCGTGGACATCACCAAGGCGTCGTTGCGGCAGCGCCGGGTCAGCGCGATCGACCTGCGGGTCGTCTTCCAGGACCCGTACTCGTCGCTCAACCCGGCCCAGACCATAGGCCAGACCCTGATCGAGCCGCTGCGTGTGCTGCGTGTGCCCCAGCGGGAACAGTGGCGGCGAGCGCGTACCGCACTCGAGGCCGTCGGACTGCCCGGCGACGCGATCGACCGCTACCCGGCGCAGTTCTCCGGCGGTCAGCGCCAACGGGTGGCGATCGCCCGAGCGCTGGTCTGCGACCCGAAGGTGATCGTGCTCGACGAGCCGGTCAGCGCCCTCGATCTCTCCACCCAGGCCCAGGTGCTGAACCTTCTGGCCGATCTGCGCGACCAGCGGCGGCTCGCCCTGCTCTTCATCGCACACGACCTCGAAGTCGTACGGTTCCTCTCCCAGCGGGTCGTGGTGCTCTACCGCGGCCAGGTGATGGAGGAGGGCTCGCCGCCACCGCTCGAACTGCCGCCGCCCTCCCGTCTGTTGCGCCGTGCGAGGGCCTCGACCTCCTTGGTGTCGAACGTGCTCCCGCGCCCT
>NZ_JBSFZS010000433.1:0-1833 GCF_053600395.1 Streptomyces sp. NPDC005070
CGTTCCCGGGCCTTGTACACACCGCCCGTCACGTCACGAAAGTCGGTAACACCCGAAGCCGGTGTCCGTCCTGGACCGGGCCACCTGGCTCTCCCCCCGCCCCCACACCACCGGTGCCCGCCGCAGCGCCCGCCTCGCCCGCCTGATCACCCTCCAGGAGGAGTACTACCGCTGGGACGCCCCCCGCCGGGCCACCTTCCGCGTCACCGGCATCACCCTGCCCCTCGTCAAGGGCTGGGCCGAGGACTTCCTCCTCGAACCTCTCCCCGGCGGAGGAACCAGACTCACCTGGACCATGGCCATCGACAACCGGCTCCTGCGCGTCGTCCGCATCCCCCGCCGCCTGCGACCCGCCGTCACGTCCCTCTGCCGCAAACTCATGGCGGGCATCACCACGATCCTGCCCCCACCACAACCCGGTCCGGCCGTCCCCGACCACCCCGAACCCGGCCCCCGGCCGGTCGCCCACCCCGGCCAGGGATGAGACCCGAGCACCCTCGTCACCGGCCCGGCCGGGCCAGGACCACTTCTCATCAGCCAGGATCTCCCACATGAGCAGCCTGTTGATGTGTTCTCCGAACTACCCGTGGACCAGGTTGATGCCGTGTTGATCTGGGCTGTGTATCGCATTCGCAGCTGGGCAGCCGGCGCGCTGGATCGTTTCCCCTCAGACGTGGCAGTGCACATTGACCAGGAGCGTGTCACTGGACAGGCCCGCCAGATAGCCGTCGATGTGATCTCGGCCCGCCGTCAGCTCCGGCTCGTGCGGGCACTGGGCAGGGCTGTGGCATGCGCCATGGATCCCCGGACCACCGTCCTCATACCACCAGCCCTCCAGGGTGAGGACATTGCGGTGGCGCAGAGCTCTCCGTTCGATGAACTCCTCCCTGCTCGCGCGTCCGACCTCGACGACCGGGTCGGTGAATCCCAGGATCCAGTACCAGTAGCGCTCGGTGGGCAGCGTCTCCAGATAGCTGTCGAAGGCCCGGACGGAGCGGCTGGGCGCGGTAGTCGGCTGCGGCCTGTTTGAATGAGTAGGTCCGGAACGCGGCCTCCCTGCGGTCGTCGTAGACCTGCCAGGGCTGGGGTGGCGGCAGTTCTGCTGCCAGTTCCTGCCACCGCTGCCACGCCGCGTCGGCCAGCTCCCGGGCTTCCTCGCGCGACGCGGAGAAGTCGAGGAGTTCGCGAGGTCCGCCCGCGCACCAGCCGAAGTCGTTGGGAACCGGCTCGTGCCCGGTCAGCCATCGGTTCGGGAGCTCGTGGATCAGTCTGGGATCCCGCTCATGGCCGGGAAGGACGTTGAACCCTCCGCCATTCGCTGTGCCACCGGTGATGCACCAGGAGTCCCAGATATTCAGCTCGTCGCCGCACACGTGGTCGATCTCGAAGGGCGACAGTGCCTCTGCGACCGCCTCTTCTACCTTTGATCTTGGCCGGTGCTTCGGCGTTTGCGCCGGGGGTGAAGGCCGTCTCAGAGCTGCTCTGACCCGCACGTGAGCAGGGGTTCGCAGTGTTCGCCTCAGCCCGTCACGTGGGGTGCTTCTGGTTCTCGATGTACTGCTTCACGACAGTCAGGGGCGCCCCGTCGCAACTTCCGGCGAAGTACGAGCCGGACCAGAAGTGTCCGCCCCACAGGTACCGGCGGATGTGGCTGTCGTACTCCTTGCGCAGCAGCCGGGCCGAGACGCGCTTGAGGGAGTTGACCAGCTTATGGTGATCACTGTGCAGCTCAGGTACGGGTTCCGCCTGTACCCGAACGGTTCGCAGCGCTCGGCGCTGGCACGGTCGTTCGGGTGCGCTCGGGTTGTCTTCAACGACGCGTTGCGCGTCCGT
>NZ_JBSFZS010000434.1:0-1832 GCF_053600395.1 Streptomyces sp. NPDC005070
CCCATATCTACCCCCTACCTCATACCCTCTTTCCCTCCCCGCCGCTCTTCCGATCTGTCCGCGACGCCGGCGGAGCGGCTCCGCGGCTGCGCCACGCCCGCACGGCCGACGAGGGCGGACGCGGCCTGTTCATCTGCGCGCAGATGAGCCGCAACTGGGGCATCCGCTACTCCGCCCCGGGCAAGACGATCTGGACGGAACAGACGCTGGCCCAGGACTCGGGCGCCGGGAGCCCGGACAGCGTATGACGCGGGTCTACCGTGCCAGGTCGGCCGCGACCTCGCGGGCCGCGCGGGCTCCCGAGGCCAGCGCGCCCTGGACCGAGCCCGTGGCCCGGTGGTCCCCGCAGACATAGCGGCCGGCGGCCACCCGGGCGGTCCGGCCGAGCGGCTGCGGAGGCGGCATCGCCGGCAGGGCGTCGGGAACGGTCCGGAGCGTCAGCAGGTCCCAGTCCCCGGTGTCGGTGCCGTACACCTCGGCCAGCGTGTCGCGCAGCCATGTCTCCCGGCCCTCCTGGTCGTGCCCGAGGACCGAGGTGGCGATCAGCGACATCCCGGGCGGGGCGTAGCCGCGCACCACTTCGCTCAGGACGCAGGTGTTGAGGAAACGTCTTCTGGTGTCCGTCAGCAGAACGGGCTCGGCCAGCGGTGAACGGGTCGCCGCGTGGTAGTACGTCGTCACGACGCGGTAGTCCGGGAGGTCCAGCCCGGGCAGCAGCCGGGCGGCCGGTCCCGGACCCGTGGCCACGACCACGGCCCGTGCGGCGATCTCGCCTCCGGCGTCCACCTCGACCCCGTCGTCCGTGAGCCGCGTGACCGGGGTGCCGAGACGGACGGCGTCCGGGGGCAGCGCCTCGGCCAGCAGGCGCGGCACCGCCCCGATGCCGGCTCCGGGCAGGCACAGGGTGCCGCGCAGCATGCTGCGCCAGACGAGATGGAACACCCGGCCGGAGGTCCCGAGCTGGTCCTCGAGGAACACCCCGGACAGGAAGGGCCGGAAGAACCGCTCGACGAACTCCTCGGAGAACCCGGCCGCGGCGAGCGCGGTACGGGTCGTGCGGTCCTCTCCGCGCTTGAGCCAGCCGGCGGGGGCGAGCATGTCGCGGCCGGACAGGGCGGCCAGCGCGCTCAGGTCACGGGTTCCCGCGAGGCGCCCGGGGCGCAGGTCGCCCAGCCGTCGCCGGCCACGGGTGGGGTCGTCGAAGCGGAGCGGCCCGTCCTCCGTGTGGACGAGGATGCCGGGCGTGAAGGGCCGCAGCCGAAGGTCGCGCAGGGCGAGCCTGCGCCGGACCTGCGGGTAGGACGTGTTGAAGACCTGGAAGCCGCGGTCGACGACGAAGCCGTCCTGCGGGTCGGAGCGCATCCGGCCGCCCACCCCGTCCGAGGCCTCGAGGAGCCGGACCTCGAAGCCGTACCCGGCGAGATCGCGGGCGCACGCCAGACCGGCGAGCCCGCCGCCGACGATCAGGACATCGGGCACACCGCGCTTCGCGGTCATGGGCACCATCCTCCGAGCAGCCGGTCCGTAACCGATCTTCCCGCCGGGCCCGCCCACCGGATGCGGGGCCACGCCGGTGGCCCCCCACGCGTCCGGCGGGCGGCATCGCACGACGCGGCCTTCCCGGGACTCCGGCACTGCGGCACTCCGGCACTCCGGCACTCCAGGGAGGAATAGATCGGTATGGCCGTATGTTGCCGCCTATGTGACGCGGAGCGGCCTCCGCACACCAGGTAAGCGGCCCCGGCTGGTCTCCCCCGTCCAGCCGGGGTCCCCTGTTCTCCCGTGTCGTCCCCGAGGCAGTGAAAGACCGCCGGTGCCGCCCCGGGTACGGG
>NZ_JBSFZS010000435.1:0-1831 GCF_053600395.1 Streptomyces sp. NPDC005070
GCATCGTGGCGACCGTGGCGAGGAACGTGCCGTACGACGGGATGTGCAGGGTCCGGTGGTAGGCCTTGATGAAGACCCAGCCCAGGTGCTCGTGGCTCCGCGGCCAGAGCGGGGTCCCCCGTTTCGAGCAGTTCGAAGAGTCCGGCGGCGAGATCCGTAGCGGTCATTCCCATGGCTAACAAGCTCCATCCGGAGTGTTCTGCGGACGCCGGGGAGGCAACGCTGTCACTCTCGCGGCGCGCCTCCCACCGGCCCGGGTCGCACACAGTCCTCCACGGTGCGACCGCGACGCAGCGATGCGTTGCCGGAGCGGACACGGGTGACGATCACTGCTGCCCGGCCGACCAAGATACTTGACTGAGCAAGTATACATGGAGAGGATGACAACGTTGCCGACCGCCGATACACGGCCTCGCATCGCTCGGCGCCGAGGACCGATCCTCACGCCTCACCCGGCACGACAAACGCCGCCGACGAGGAAAGGGGCTGCGCCGCGAACGACTCGACCGGGGTCTGCGACCTCAGCCGGCGCAATGCGAGATGACCGCCGACACCGGGAGTTCTCCTGCCGCTTCGATCACCTCTGCCGGAAACCTCAAAGCCCCAGGTCGAGTGCGACACAGGAGAAATGATTCCAGGAGGCTTCGGGGTTGTACGAGGCGATCGCCGCGCCGCTCGGCTCCGCTTCCTTTTCCTCGACCATGACATGAAACGGGATGCGCTCCGGCAACGTGCCGAATCGCGCGTGCCGTTCCGCCGCTGCCACGTCCGACGCAGTCCGAATCTCCACGGTGGCTCCCTTTCCGTCGTAGCGAACAGGCCCGCCGGGCCCGATGACCACAAGGCTGCATCGACCGTCGTCACCTGTCAAGGGGGTGACGAATGGGTCGGGGTCACACGCGCAGAGGTCGTCGCGGGAACTCCTTGGCGACCAAGACGTTGTTTCTCTTAACTCCGGCTGACCACAGTGGGAGTCGCACGTGAGGTGACCTGGATGCACGCGGGGTGACAGCATCGCCTCGTCATCGCTGGAATCCGGGGAGGTTGAAGTCGTGCTTCGAGGCGACGAAGTGGTGCGGGCACTTCTGGCAGCGGTGGGGACCCTGGAGGATCTCGTCAAGATCGGACGCGATGCGCAGATGGCCCTGAGCACCCTGGAAGAGATCGCTTTTGAGCTCGACAAGATGGATCCAGCGGAGAGCCGGCGCTTCATCGAGGCGCTCGAGTGTGTCGCGGCTGCGGAGCCGGACCGTGCCGCCTGGATCCGTGACGTTCCGAGTGCGCTGGGCATTGAGCGAATCTGATCAGGTGGCCGCCAGGCACCGGAAGCAGATGAAGGCGGCGGCTATGCCTACGAAGCCGAGGACGTGCTCGGACTTGCGCTCATAGCGGCGGTGGAGCCGTCGGCACCCGGGGCGGGCGCTCCAACGGCTGCGACACCGAGGCAATTTTACTGATGCTCCGTCAGGAAAGCGGCACTGAGTCAGCATTCGGCTGACTGAACCCGTCTGCAGATGGCCAGACATGAGAACGCGGCTCTGGCCGTCGAGGTCTTCCCGAGGAGCGATCACCCCTCGGGAAGACCGGGTGCCGAGCGGGGACAACCGTGTCCAGCGAGAGGCGTGCGCTAGAGCTGGAACCCCAGGTCAGCGCACCCTCCCGCGCGGTTTCAGCGGGACAGGCGGGAGTTCGGGAGCGGTCAGTGGTGCCCCGTCGTACCCCACCACCTCACCGAATCGGGAGCCCTTCATCCAGTCCGAACGGGCCTGGGCAATATCCTCGTTGGACCGGCCGATGAAGTTCCACCACATATCACGCGTTTCACGGCTTC
>NZ_JBSFZS010000436.1:0-1811 GCF_053600395.1 Streptomyces sp. NPDC005070
GGGCGTGCTGCTCATCCAGAACGGCACCCTGATCACCGTCACCTTCGGTGTCGCGGTGCTGATCCTGCCGGTCATCGGCATCTGGTTCCTCTGGCCGGCGTGCGCGGTGGCCTTGCCGTGGGTGGCTCCGCGTCGGCGGCGCGATACACAGCAGCAGCCTCAGCGGCCTCAATCGCCCTTGCAGGCGCAGCAGTTGACGGTAGGTCACATCTATAGGCTCAGTGGCTCAGTCACTGACCCACCTCTTGTACTGGCCGGTATGTGTGCCTCATCCTCGGTACGCCGGCCTGCCCCGCCCCGCCCAGCACGCTGCGGCGGTGGCCGGTCCTGCGTGACATTCACCCTGCCCCGATTACGGGAGGTCCCGTGTCTGTCCTGCGCCTTCGTATCTCCGCAGCCGGCTGCGCGCTGGCTCTGGGAGCGTCCGCGGTCCTGTTCACGACCAGCACTGCCGCTGCGGCACCGTCGAAGCCGGTGGTCCGCGAGAGCCCGATACGGCAGGCTCCCCGTTCCACAGGGGCCGCCGACACATTCGTGGATCCATTCACCGAACCGAGGTTCGCCGCCGACTGCACCTGGCACGAGTTCGGGGAAGGGGAACAGCCGCCCTGGTGGCTGACGTTCGCCGACCCGCTGTGCGTGGAGTACAGCAAGCGGGACATCACCGTCGACGACGGAGGAGCTCTGCGGTTCCTGGTGGCCGAGCCTTCCCGCTTCGCCGTCGCCATGGTGACCTGCCACTACTATCAGAAGGATCACTGGAGCGTGCAGTCCACCCACGGAGCGACGCCGTGGGTGACGTGGGACGGCCAGTACTGGTGGGACAAGGCCGCGAGACGGGCCGGAACCCGCCTGACCAACTTCCGCATCGACGGACACACCGTAGGGGTCGGAGACGCGGTCACCGCGCTCGAACCCCTCTTCCCCGACGTCGCCCGCGCGCTGAGTGACTACGGTCAGGCCGCGGGCGAGACCGGACTGACCGTGTCCCTGCCCTACGACCTGCGCTGCGCACTGGCCGGGTGAACCGCCATGACCGGACCCGACCGGAGATCCATCCTCAAGGCACTGGTCGCCACGCTCGCAGGACTGTCCGCCGGCGGACTGGACACACCCGCGGACGCCGCGACCGACGCGTCCGGGAGCTGGACGACACAGACGCTCGAGGCGTTCGCCGACACCCTGATCCCGGGCCAACGCCGCTTTCCCGGTGACGTGGCGGTCGCCGGTGCGGTCACCGGCCCCGGTGCCGTACAGGCCGGTGCCGTCGGTCTCCTCAACTCGCCCGACCTGCCGGTGGCACCGCTGCTGCCCGCGATCGCTGGGCTGCTGGACGTCCGCGCCGTCGCCTATGCCGCCCTCCGGCTGATCTGGCTGCCACCGACGCACCCGCCTTTCGTGGGCCTGCCCTTCTCCGACCGCACCGCCCTGGTCGGCGGCCTGTTCGACCCCGACGACCTGGACCGGCCGATCTGGCAGGTGATGAGCCTGCTGGTGGGGCTGGCGTTCGACACCGCCGGACAGCAGGACACCGTCGAGGCCCTCGGCCAGGGCCATCCCGGACTGACGTGGCTGCGCTTCCCCGAGCCGGACCCGGACGGCCTCTGGCGCTTCCCCGACTTCTCCTACGGCCGCCCGCTCGCGGCACTCCATCCGAACACGACCGAGTCGGGGAGCCCGGCATGACGGCGCAGACCACGGACGTCCTGGTGATCGGCAGCGGCTTCGGCGGCGCGATCCCGGCCTACTACCTCGCGGCGGCCGGAGCCCGCGTCACCGTTCTGGAGCGCGGCCCCCGTGCAGCCGCCGCC
>NZ_JBSFZS010000437.1:0-1809 GCF_053600395.1 Streptomyces sp. NPDC005070
TCGGGCGTCACCGCGGCGGGCATGACCGGCCGGGCCGGGGGCAGGTTCCGCCGTACGGCGGCTCCCGGTCCGGGAGCACGGCGCCCGATCATGGGATCCGGGAGCCGCCGGGCTCGGCGCGAGGAGACGTCATGCTGTTGGTACCGCCACCGTTCGACCCCGAACTGGATGCCGCCCTCGCGGCGGCCGGTCCCTCCGAGCCGTCGGGGCCGACCCTGGCGGACATCGCAGCCCTGCGCGCCGTCCAGCGGACCGCCGTACCCGCGTACGACCTCACCGACGGCGGCGCCTTCACGACCACGGATCTCACGGTTCCCGGGCCGCAGGACGCTCCCGACATCTCGCTGTTCGTCATCAGGCCCTCGGCGCCGGCCGAGAACGGGCCGCGCCCGGTGATCTACCACTCCCACGGCGGCGGGATGGTCCTCGGCACCAACCGGGCCGGGGCGGAGGTCGTCCTGGAGTGGGCGAGGGAGCTGGACGCGATCGTGGTGTCCGTGGAGTACCGGCTGGCACCCGAGCACCCGTATCCGGCCGGGGTGGAGGACGTCTACGCCGGGCTGCTGTGGACGGCGCGGCACGCCGGGGAGCTCGGCGGCGATCCGGAGCGGATCGTGATCGCGGGCGCCAGCGCGGGCGGGGGCCTCACCGCGGCGCTCGCCCTGCTGGCCCGGGACCGTGAGGGCCCGCGGCCGCTGGGGCAGGTTCTGATGTACCCGATGCTCGACGACCGCAACGACAGTCCGTCCGCGCACCAGATGGCGGGCGTCGGCGCCTGGGACCGTACGGCCAACGAGACCGCCTGGACCGCCGTGCTGGGCGATGCCCGGGGCGGCCCGGACGTGCCCGCCCACGCCGCCCCGGCGCGCGCCTCGGACCTGTCCGGCCTGCCCCCTGCCCTGCTCGACGTCGGCTCAGCGGAGACCTTCCGGGACGAGGTCGTCGACTACGCGTCGCGGATCTGGCAGGCGGGCGGCGTGGCCGAGCTGCATGTGTGGCCCGGGGGCTTCCACGGCTTCGACGCCTTCGCCCCGCACGCCGAGCTCGCCCGGGCCGCCCGCGCCGCCCGGCTCGCCTGGCTGCGCAGGCTGCTGGCGCGCTGACGGCCGGAACCCGCCGTGCCCGTGGGCCGTTCAGACGGGCAGCAGGCGGCCGATCAGCGCGCTGAGCTGCTGGGCGTTGCGGCACTCGTGCATCTCCACGAGGTCGGCGTAGGCGAGAGCGGCCGAGTCGCCCGTCCCCCACTGCGAGCGCGCCTCGGGGTTCAGCCAGTACAGGCGGCGGGCCTGCCGGGTGAGCTGCCGCACGGCGGGCAGGTTGGGGTCGCTCATGTTCGTACGGGCGTCGCCGAGGACGAAGACGGTCGTCCGGGAGCCGACCGCGCCGGTGTACCGCTCGGCGAACTCGCCGAGGGCGACGCCGTAGTCGCTGCTGCCGTGCCAGCCCGTGATCGCCGCCTCCACGCGGATCCGGGCGCTCAGTCCCTCGGGGTCGGCGGTGCCCGGCCCGATCAGACCGGTCACCTCGTCGACACGGTTGACGAAGGCGAACACCCGCACCTTGCTGAACTGGTCGTGCAGCGCCTGCACGAGCAGCATCGTGAAGTCCGAGAAGCCCGACACCGATCCCGACACATCGCACAGCAGCACCAATTCGGGCCGCACGGGGCGGCGCCTGCGCAGCACGGGGCGCATCGGCACCCCGCCCGTGGACAGCGATCCGCGCAGGGTGCGCCGCAGGTCGATGGTGCCGCGGTGCGCGCGGCGGCGGCGCGCGGCGAGGCGGGTGGCCAGTTTGCGGGCGAGCGGC
>NZ_JBSFZS010000438.1:0-1799 GCF_053600395.1 Streptomyces sp. NPDC005070
CCACACCAACGAGCGGAACCGCGGGAAGCAACACCTTGATTCTCTGCGAGCCCTTAGGGCCCGTAAAGAATCAACACGTTGGTTTGGCCTTCGTTGTGAGGGTCGCGCCGTGTGCGGTGGCGTGGATGAGGAGTCCTGCCAGGGTGTTGAGGTGTGCTGCTGGGGGCCGGGGTGTGTGTGCGTGCTGGTCCATCAGTTGCTGGATCTCGCTGGTGGTGTGGCGGATGGTGTCCTTGCTGACGGAGAAGAGGTCGGCCAGCACAGTGGGTGGCAGGGCGAGGTTTTGCTGCAGCACGGTGACCAGGACCCGGTCGGCCAGGTCGAGTTTGGCTTTGCGGCCGCCGCCCGGGGCCCGGCGTCGTTCACCGCCGTCGCGTCGTGTGGTGGCGTCCTGTTTCTGCAGTGTCTGCCAGTCGGCGGTCAGCGTCGCGGCCAGCTCGGTCAGTGCGGTGCGGGGCATGCCGGTCAGTGCGGGGTGTGACAGAGCACCACGGTCGAAGACCGCCGCCGGCTCGGGCGTTGGTCCGGTGGAAGCGGCCAGGATGGCGGGGCGGGGGTGCACTGTGTAGTTCCATTCGCCGTGGAAGGCATGTCCGGTGACCGGCACTGCGTTCAGCTCGGCGTCACTGACCTTCACACCGGTGGGGTAGCTGCCGGGGTCCAGTTCGGCGTGGACGGTCAGACCGGTGCGGGTGGTGGTCGCGGCGATGCTTTTCACGATGACGTCGTGGCTGGTCAGCGGGCGGCCGCGCCAGTTCATCGTGATCGCGGAGAACAGCCGGTGCTCGATCCGGTTCCATTTCGATGTGCCCGGAGGCATGTGACAGACGGTGACGGCTAGGCCGGTCTCGGCGGCGAAGGCTGCGAGTTCGGTCTTCCAGGCGCGGGTGCGGTAGCCGTTGGAGCCACCGGCATCGGCCGTGATCAGTAGACGTCTGGCGTGGGGGTAGTCGAGGCGTCCTTGCCCGTTCCACCAGCGGCGGATCGACTCGACCGCGAAGGCCGCGGTGTCGTGATCCGTGCCGACGTTCACCCAGCCGGTGTCAGCCGCCAGGTCGTAGATGCCATAAGGCAGGGCCTTGCCCAGGGCATCGCCGGGGAAGTCATGGACGTCAACCCGTACCGGATCACCGGCCGGCCGCCATTCACGTCCGGCATTTTTGAACTCCCCGACGACTTCCTTCTTCTTCGTGTCCACGCTGACCACCGGTTGCCCCTCCGCCTGATGGTCCTTGGCCTGGTCGTTGATGTACCGAAACTGCGCGTCCCGGTCGGGGTGCTGAGTACCCTCGAGGGTCTTGGCGTTGGCTTGCAGACTGAAACCGTTCTCCCGCAACAGCCTGCCCACGGTCGGCGCCGAAGCGGCATGGCCCTGCCGGGCCAGTTCCCCGGCCAGCGACCGCAACGACTTGGTCGTCCAGCGCAGCGGCGACATCGGATCGCCCCGCTCATCCGGCTCGACCAGCGCCAACAGAGCCGGAACGAGCAGCGGGTCAAGCTCCTCGGCACTCTTGCGACCGCCGCCGTCCCGGCGAACCCGGCCATCGGGCAGCGGGTCCTCACCGCCCTCCAGCTCGAAGACGCCCCTCCGCACCGTCGTCTCGCTCACCCCTGCGGCACGCGCGACGGCCCGGACCCCGCCATGCCCCAGCAGCCGGGCCTCGGCAGCCAGTGCCAGCCGCTGCTGCCGCTCATTGAGATGAGGGAACAACAACCCCATCCTCAGGGCAAGTTGGTCACGAACCTCGCTCGGTATGCGCATACCACACCAACGACAAGGAGACCGCGAAGCAACGTGT
>NZ_JBSFZS010000439.1:0-1786 GCF_053600395.1 Streptomyces sp. NPDC005070
GTGACGGCGGAGAACTCGTGCTTGGCGACCACACCGCGGACGGCTCCACCGCGGTGCACGGCGTCGTACAGGTCCTCGATGTTCGCGCCACCGACACCGAACAGGTGGGTGACCCCGGCCCGGGCGAGCTCACCGGCCAGGTAGTCGACCATGCGTACCGTCCCGGTTTCCGGCACGTCCGCCGCGGTGGTCATACGGGGCTCCCGTCCTTCTCGTGGCGCCGGTCGACGAGACCGGACGAGGTGATGACCTGAAAACGGTGCCGGTACTCCTTCGGGGTGACGCCCAGCGTTCGCCCGAAGGAACGGAAGAAGGTCTCGGGGGCACCGAATCCACAGCGGCCCGCTATCTGGCTGATCGGCAGATCGGTCGTCTCCAGCAACTCGCGGGCGCGGGCGATCCGGGTGCGCTGGACATACTGCCCGGGAGTCGTGCCCACCTCGCGCCGGAAGACCCGGGCGAAGTTGCGCGGGCTCATGTTGGCCCGCTCGGCCATCTCGGCCACGGGTAAGGGGTTGTGGAGGTTCTCCAGAATCCATTCCTGTGCCGTCCGGATCGGCGGATGGTCCGCCAACTGGGCGTCCAGCAACGCGCTGAACTGGGACTGCCCTCCGTGCCGCTTGAGGAACAGCACCAGAAACCGTGCCGTCTCCAGGGCGAGCGCCGCTCCGTGATCGGCTTCCACCAGGGCCAGCGCCATGTCGATCCCGGTCGACACGCCCGCCGAGGTGACGAAGGGTCCGTCCCAGAGGAAGATCGGTTCGGCATCCACCGTCACCGCCGGATAGCGGCAGGCCATCGTCTCGCTGTACGCCCAGTGCGTGGTAGCGCGTCTGCCGTCCAGCAGGCCCGCCTCGGCCAGCAGAAAGGATCCGCCGCATACGGAGGCGATTCTGCGCGACCGCGCCGCCGCCGTGCCGATCCACGAGATCAGCGCCCGGTCCTGCAGCGCCTCGCCCACACTCCATCCCCCTGGCACGAGGAGCGTGTCGACGGGGCCCTGCCCCGCCTCCAGCGGCATGGCCGCCACGCTCACCCCTGAACTCGTACGCACCAGTGGCGCGTCCGAGGAGACCAGCTCGATCCGGTAGGGGGCGGCTCCCGGGTCGAGGAGCCGGTTGGCGATGTCGAACACTTCGATCGGTCCGGTGATGTCCAGCGCCATGGCCCCCTCGTACACCACCACAAGTACACGTCGCTCTGCCACGGTCACAGCCTGTATCGGATCTCCGACTGACTGCAATGACAGTTCACTGACGCATCCGGCCAACAGAAGGCAGCCTGAGAGGAGTTACGGGCTGCTGGCCAGGCGGTTCGCGTACGGCCGCCGACCCTGGCGGGTGAGGTAACTCACAGGCACGCGATGGTCACCCCGGCCGACCCACAGGGCGTCCCGAAGACCCGACCCACAGGGCGTCCCGAAGCGCGGGGCATCCGGGCACCGAGCGCGCGCTCTAGGGCCTGCGGGCCAGCAAGTGGGCGTCGAGGAAGCCCCGTTCGGAGGCCGGGTCGTGGCGCAACTCGGCGACCACGACGAGCCCGGCCCCGGTCAGCAGCCCGGCGAACCGGTCGACCGGCCAGCTGTAGGCGGGCGCCACCTTGTGATCGAAGCGGACCGGCTCCACCCCCTCGGTCCCGAAGAACGAGGCCAGGAGCAGGCCCCCTGGCGCCAGGGCACGCACCTGCTCGGCCCAGCTCATCTGGGACGAGAAGCCCGCCAGCGCGCCCGGCACCGCGTATCTGTACTCCGACCTGAACCTGATCTCGCTCCAGCTCGTCCTGGAGA
>NZ_JBSFZS010000440.1:0-1784 GCF_053600395.1 Streptomyces sp. NPDC005070
AGGACGGACCCGTCCGCGACGCGGACTCCGCGGACACCGCGGAGCCTTCCCTCGGGGTCGGCGGGCGCCCGCCGCGGATCGTCGCCGGCGCTTCTGCGTCGCCCACGTACCAGGTCTGCTTCGGCAGCCAACCGGTGAGTAGCTCCAGCTTGGTGGGCGTCATGGTGGTGTCGTGGATCGCGGCCATGCGAGCTCCTTCTTGGCGGGGGCAGGGAACCAGAGTTCCTGTAGGTCGGGAATGTGACTGTGAGAAGCCGCAGGGGCAACCGGGAGTGGAGTCAAGACAGACCTACCGGTGGAGTCAGTTGTCACTGACAACGCCAAGTAGCGGTGTCTATTGGCCAGGCCTTGCTGGGCGGCTGACAGGGTCGGGTGATCGAAGGTGACGTGCGGGGCGAGGATCGCGATGGCTCGGGTGTAGTGCTGAACGGCCTGGTCGAGGTTGCCGCGTTGGCAGTGGGCTGTGGCGAGGTTGACCAGGGTGGTGGCCAGGTCGGGATGGGAGTCGCCGAGCAGGCGTGCTTTGAGTGCGAGGGCACGGGTGTAGTCATCGATGGCGGCGGTGTGGTGACCTCTTCGGTGCTGGAGGGCGGCGAGGTTGTGTGTGGTGACAGCGATCTCGTAGTGCTCGGCGCCATGGACGCGCTGAAAGACGGCAAGGGCGGAGCGTAGTTGGGTTTCCGCCTCGTCGAAGCGGCCGCAGCCATCCAGGAGAGCAGCCCAGGCTGCCCGGTCGGCGGCGACGAGCAAGTGATCGGGGCCGTGCAGGCGGGTGCGGATTCTCACTGAGCGGGCGGCCCAGGGCTCGCCCTCGTGGGAGTCTCCGCGGGTGTGGGCCAGGCCGCCGAGGTTGTGGCAGAGGGTGGCGACGATGTCGTGATCACTGCCGTAGGTGTTCTCGCAGATACTCAGGGCCCGCAGGTAGAGGGCCTGAGACCGGTCGAAGTGGCCGGTGTACTTGCCCAGCACGCCCCATTCATTGCACACCGCGGCGACCTCAAGGGAGTCCGGGCCGGAGGCGTGTTCTGCGGCACTGAGAGTCAGAGCCAGCAGGATTCCGGCGCGTCGGTAGTCGCCGCGCTCACGCCAGAGGCGGGTCAGCGCGAGCTGGGCGCCCAAGCGCCCGGCGGGGTCGTGACGGTGACAGGCGATGGCGGCCCGCAGGGCGTCTTCGGGCAGCTCGGATTTCCGGGACGGGGTCACGGTGCGGAGTCCTTCGGCACGGGATGCTGTGGTGTGGGAGCGGGATGTGAATCAGCGGTGCGGGCAGGAAACGATCCCTGCGGTGCCACAGGAAACCTGCTGTCAGCGCCAAGGCGGCAGCGCTGAAAGGGAAGAGGGCACGAATGGCGTCGGCGGCGAGCAGAGAACTGGTGACTGCCGCGCCGACCGCAAAGACACCAGTCCAGGCGAGCATGTGGGCGCCGTTGTAGCGGCCGCGCAGTGCTGACGAAGCGATGTCGTTGACCACCGTGGGCAGGACCGGACTGAGCAAGGCGCTGCCCACAACGGCGAAGACCGCTGCCGCAACGGCGAGGATCACCGGCGAAGGGTAGCGAGAGACGGCGATGATGGCCCAGGCGAGGGCCATGCACGTGAGCGCGGCGGCGAGGACGCCGGGCCGGTTCCTTCCAGGCAGCCGGTATTCAAGAGGGATCTGCAGGATTGCGCTGGTGACCATGAACGCCGCGAACATCCGACCGAGTCCGGCCTGAGGACGATCGCGCCGCGGGCGTCGGAACGCCAGTACGGGGCGAACAGGCCGGAGAACGCCGGGACGAAGT
>NZ_JBSFZS010000441.1:0-1779 GCF_053600395.1 Streptomyces sp. NPDC005070
GACGAAGTCCCAGCTCAGTCTGCGCAGGCCGACGATGGCGGCCGGGGAGCCGTGCTGGACCACCCAGCCCGAGGTGATGGAGTGGATGAAGCCTCCGGGCACGATGCGCTGCCGGCGGTCGGTGCCCTGGGCGAAGTCGTCGCTGTCGTGCACCGGGTGCTTCTCTCCCATCAGGTCGAGGAGTTGGTCGAGCAGCGCGCTGCCGAACACGACGGGTCCGAACCGGCGCACCGGTGCGTGTGCCAGGTCCTCCCAGTACTTCACGGCCCCCACGGCTGTTCCTCCGTTCGCCCCTGGTTCACCGGGATCGCCGGCCCGGGCTGCGCATGACCATGCGGCCGCCGTCCACCGTGAACGTCTGGCCCTGGATGTAGTCCGCCTCGTCACGGGCGAGGAAGGCGACGAGTCCGCTGATGTCCTCGGGCAGCCCCCAGCGGGTGCCGTCGCTGTCGGAGCCGAGCTGGTCGGCGACGGCCGCGGTCATCTCGGTGCGGACCTTGCCGGGCGCCACGCAGTTGACCCGGATGCCTTTGCGTCCGACCTCGACGGCCAGGGCACGGGTGAGGGCTTCGAGGCCGCCCTTGGACGCCGCGTAGGCGCTCTGTCCCGGTCCCGGGGTACGGGCCGAGTTGGAGGAGATGTTGATGACGCGGCCCCAGCCCTGGTCCAGCATCGTCGGCAGGACCGCCCTGCTGGTGAGGAAGGGGCCGGTGAGATTGGTCCGCAGGACGTTCTCCCAGCGGTCGGTACGGGTCACCGCGAGGAGCTGGTCGTCGATCACGGCCGCGTTGTTGACCAGGACGTGCAGGGCGCCCTCCTGCGCGGTCACCCGCTCGACCAGGTCCTCGACCTCGGCCTCGTCGCCGATGTCCGCCTGGTGTAGGACGGCGCGGCCGCCGCCCGCCTCGATCTCCTTGACCACACGGCGTCCGGCGTCCAGGGCGCTGCGGCAGACGAGGTGCACGGTCAGTCCGTCGGCGGCGAGGCGGTGCGAGACGGCGGCGCCGATTCCCCGGGAACCACCCGTGACGAGCGCGACGCGGGTGGCCGCGGCCGGCTCAGGCACGACTGCCGGCGGCCACGACGGCCACGATCGAGGCGATGCTGCGGTGGTGCTCGTCGGCTTCGGCGTTCCACTGGTCGAGGTCGAACTCGACGCCGAAGTGCCGGTTGATGCGGCGGGCGAGCTGCAGCAGGTCCAGCGAGTCGAGGCCTAGGTCCTCGACCACGGACTGTCCGGGCTCGATCGCCTGGTCGGCTATGCCGGGCTTGACCTCCTTGAGCAGCTCGATGATTTCGACCTGGGCGGCATTCGACACGGTGGTCATTGCGTTCCTCCGTAGATGTGACAGGAGCAGGACCGGCCGGCAACCTCCAGCCGGGCAAATCCATGTCACCAGAGCGGCGAATGAGCCAGCAAGGCCGTTATGCAGCAGGATTCGGGACACCCACTGGGCCGCTGGGGAGGCGCTCGCGTAAAACCCCATGTCGACGCACGGATCCCATCACTCCACTTCTCGGACAAAATGAACCAAAAATCCACCCAAAGGAAAGGGATTCCCATGCAGAGTAAAGTAAAGTAAAGCCTCCTTGACTCTTCATCGAGGCCATCCATAGCGTCGATCTATGTGAGCCCAAGTAAAGGCCAAAACGGGCCCTCCTAGGGGTACGCAATGCCCGGGTCCCGGCATCGACCGAATCAGTGGGCTTCGTCGATCGACATACCATCGGACGCGTCACGCGTGCGGCAGTCTCGACATCCAGGGGGCAAGGGTGGGG
>NZ_JBSFZS010000442.1:0-1765 GCF_053600395.1 Streptomyces sp. NPDC005070
GACCCGGCACTTCACCCGGGCCGCCGACCTGGTGCACGTCGCGCAGCCCTCGCTGTCCCAGCAGATCAAGGCGCTGGAGCGGGAGTTGGGAGCAGATCTGTTCCTGCGGGCGCGCGGGAACATCACGCTGACCGACGCGGGCGAGGCGCTGCTGCCGCTGGCCCGGCGCATCCTCGCCGACGCGGACACCGCCCGGCACGAGGTGCAGGAGCTGGCTCAGTTGCGCAGCGGCCGGGTGCGGCTCGGCGCGACCCCGAGCCTGTGCACGGGCCTGCTGCCCGACGTGCTGCGCGCCTTCCACGACCGCTATCCGGGCATCCGGCTGCTGATCGAGGAGGGCGGCTCGCACGATCTCGTACGGGAACTCGCGCGCGGCGCCCTCGACCTCGCCCTCGTCGTCCTGCCCCTGCCCACCCCGTCCCCCGCGCTGACCACGGTGGAGCTGCTGCGCGAGGACCTGGTGGTGGTGTCGTCGCCGGACGCCCCGGCACCCGGCGGGGGCGGCGGCCGGCGCGCGGTCCGGGTCGCCGATCTGGAGGGCGAGCGTCTGGTGATGTTCCGGCACGGCTACGACCTGCGGGAACTGACCGTCGCCGCCTGTCGTGCCGAGGGCTTCGAACCGGACTTCGCGGTCGAGGGCGGGGAGATGGACGCGGTGCTCGGCTTCGTCCGGGCGGGCCTCGGCGTCGCGGTCGTACCGCGGATGGTGGCCGCGCGGTCCGGGCCCGGGCTGCGGGTGACACCGTTGGCGCCGCCCGGTCTTGAGCGGACCATCGCGCTGGCGCACCGCAGTGATGTGGCGCCGCCCCGGGCGGCCCGGGAACTGCAGCGGATGCTCCTGGAACGCTGACGGGGGGCCGCCCCGGGCTCACCAGGTCGGGATGAGGCCGCCGTCGATGACGAAGTCGCTGCCGGTGATGTTGCGCGCCCGGTCCCCGGCGAGGAAGAGCACGAGGTCGGCAACCTCGGACGGCTCGGAGAAGCGGCCGGTGACGGTCGAGCCGGAAGCCTTGGCGACCACGTCGTCGGGGGTGAGCCCGGCGGACGCCGAGACCGTCGCGGCCACGCCCCCGCCGCCGAGCCACAGGTCGGTCTTCACCGGGCCGGGGCTCACCGTGTTGACGCGGATACCCTTCGGGCCGACCTCCTTGGACAGGGCCTTGGAGAACGCGACCAGGGCGGCCTTGCCCGCGCTGTAGTCGATGACCAGGGGGTCGGGCAGCGTGGCGTTGACCGAGGCGATCGTCACGACCGAGCCCTCACCGGCGGCCAGCATCGACGGCAGGGCCGCACGGGTGACCCGTACGGCCGTGAGCAGGTTCAGATCGACGGTGCGCAGCCATTCCTCGTCGGTGACCGACAGGAAACCGCCGGTGCGGGCGGGGGCCGTCCCCACGTTGTTGACCAGGACGTCGATCCGCCCGCCCGCCGCCTCGACGAGCCTGGCCGCGGCCTCCGGTTCGGCGAGGTCGACCGGCACCCAGGTCACGTTCCCCTTGCCGGCCAGGACGTCGAGGCCCGCCGAGGTGCCGCGGGAACCGGCGATCACCGTGGCGCCCGCTCCGGCCAGCGCCTCCGTGACCGCGAGTCCGATGCCCTTGCTGGCTCCGGTGACGACGGCCGTCCTGCCCTGAAGTTCGGTGCTCATCCGTCTCAGCTCCAAGTGTGGGAGGTGCTCCCCGTCCATGAGACATACGAAGGGCCGTGGGCGCGAGGCGTGCCGTGGGGCCCGGGCCCCCCCCCCCGGGCGGGGCGCCCGCGGGAC
>NZ_JBSFZS010000443.1:0-1733 GCF_053600395.1 Streptomyces sp. NPDC005070
CGTCGACACCAGCGGCTGGAGCAGGGTGGGGGTGGCCGGGATGCGGATGAGGTGATCGGCGTACTTCGACTGGGAGCGATCGGCGGTGAAATGGCTGCGCGAGCTGGTGCCGAGCCGCTACGCGAGCTACCCCGTCCTGCACAAGCACCCCGTCCTGCTCGCCCGCCACGCACACCTCCAGGTGCAGCAGGAGATACGGGTCGCCCGTACGGCACTCCAGACCGCCCGCTCCGAGCTGCCCGGCCTCGGCCTGCAGGAGGGCGTCATCGAGCACTCCATCAAGATGTACGCCGCCGAGGTGATGCAGCTCCAGCACATCGCCCGGAGCATCCGTACAGTGTCCCAGGCACTCGTGGACCACGCGCACCCGCGACACTGAGGTCCAGGGGCCCGCCACTGGCCCGGCGGGACCGAGGCCGAGGGAGACAGCGTGGACAGTGCCGGACAGCAGACCGACGGCGCCCGTGGAGGCGATGCCTCCGTGCCGGCCCCACCGCTCGACGTGCGGTGGATCCACGGCTCGTCCTCGGCCAAGCACAACACGGACCCCGACATCCAGGTCCACGCCTACGACGAGCACACGGTGATCCTTCGCCAGAACATGGCGATCGACTACGAGGCGCCCTTCATGTTCCTGCTGTTCGGGACCGAGCGGGCCGTCCTGGTCGACACGGGCGCCACGGCCTCGGCCGACCACTTCCCGCTGCGCCGGGTCGTCGACGAGCTGATGGACTCCTGGCTCACGGGAAATCCCCGTGACGACTACGGGCTGCTGGTGCTGCACACCCATCCGCACGGCGACCACATCGCCGGGGACGGCCAGTTCACCGGCCGTCCCGGCACCGAGGTCGTGGACGCGTCCCTCGGCGGCGCCTGGGACTTCTTCGGGTTCCACGACGACCCCGACGCCGTCGCGCGCGTCGACCTCGGCGGCCGGGTGCTGGAGTGTCTGGCCACACCCGGGCACCACGAGGCCGCGGTGACGTTCTTCGACCCCTGGACCGGGTTCCTGCTCACCGGCGACACCGTCTATCCCGGACGCCTGTACGTCGAGGACTGGCCGGCCTTCACCCGTACCGTCGACCGGCTCGTCGACTTCTGCGGGCGCCGCCCCGTCACGCACGTACTCGGCTGCCACATCGAGATGACCCGGGAACCGGGGCGGGACTACCCCGTACGCACCACCTACCAGCCGGACGAGCCACCGCTCGAGATGACCACGGATCAGCTCCTGGACATCCGCCGGGCCGTCGAGTCGGCCGGCTCACGGCCCGGCCGGCACGTCTTCGACGACTTCGTCATCTGCCGCCGCGACACCCCGGAATGAGGGGACGCGCGCCCGGACGGCCCCGCCCGGGGGCGATAGCCGGGGCGCGAGCGGGCACACGGGAAGAAAGCGCATACGACGACATCTCTGGACGGACGCATGGATACGACCTCGTGGACCCTGGTCCTCGTCATCGCCGCGGTGCTCGCCGCCGCCGCGCTCGCGGTGGCCCTGGTGCTTCTGCGCCGGCTCGTACGCACCCGCCGTGATCTGCGGCGGGCCGGACTGCCGACCGGGCCCCGCTGGGTGTTCTGGGGCGCGGTCGCCTACCTCCTGCTGCCCACCGACCTGGTGCCCGACCCCGTCTACCTGGACGACATCGGCGTCATGCTGCTCGCCCTGCGCTCGCTGCGCTCGGCGGTACCCTCCGGGGCGCTCCGCCCGCCGGCCTCCGCCACCCTGCGCG
>NZ_JBSFZS010000444.1:0-1730 GCF_053600395.1 Streptomyces sp. NPDC005070
GCGCCAGTTCACGGACCGCCGCGTACGAACCGGCGAAGCCGATTCCGGCGATGACGAGCGCACCGGCGACGACCATGCCGATGAGAATCTTGTGCGGGCGGCCGAGCCTGGCAGGTGGCCTCGTTCCCGCGGTGTCGTACTGCCGGTTCTTCCGGGTGGCTGTGCTCATAAGGCGGGCCCCTGTTGGCTTCTGCTGCGCAGGAGTTCGTTGATGAGCTGTTCTGTTTCGGTTTCCAGGGAGCAGTCGAGGGCGGCGTTGACCTGTTGGATGCGAGAAATGGCGGTGTGCAGGCCGACCCTGTTCCCGGCCGTCGATTCGAGGACGAGCAGGTCCCGGTAGAGCAGTTCTGCCGCCTCGTCGACGTCGAGCCCCGTCGCAATGGCCGCCCGTGCGGCACCGAGATCGTGGTACGGGCCTTTTGAGGTGCGCAGGGTCGCCACGGTGTGGGCGACATCGACGATCCGAGTGATCATCTCCTGCTGGTGCGGCTCCGCCCATGCCGGCGGCCGTGTGCCGAAGGGTCGGGCGCGCACCAGGGATAAGGCCTTCTCCAGCTCGGGCAGCCCGTCAGGGCCGTGGGGGAGTGCGTGTTCGGCGAGCTGGACGAAGCGTGTCCAGTCGCAGCGCACACCGTCAGCCAGCCGGTAGGGGGTGTCGCCGTCGCGGCGGCGCGGCACATACGGGTTGCCGTTCTCGTCGTTGCCCAGGGCGCGGCGCAGGCCTTGGAGGCGGGCGTTGAGGGTGGCAGGTGACCAGGGGCTGATGGGGTCCATGGCGGCACAGAGCACGTCGGCTGCGCGGGCGGGGCGGAAGTAGAGCAAGGCGGCGAGCTGGCCGGAGCGCGGGCCGTGGCCGGTATGGGCGACCCCGTCCACCTCGACTGGCCCCAGCACCCTGATCTCCGGCCCGAGCCAGCTCTGCCTGGCCTCTTCGCCGCCGGTTTCCTCAACAGGACCTGAAATGTGGGCTGTTGGAGCGGTTCCGGTGGCGTCTGCCCTGCTCGTACGCCCACCGTCTGCCCGCGGGGCGCCGGTACTGGCAGACGAGGACGACCGCGTGGACACCAGGGGCAGTGCGGCGGGATCCACGGAGGCCTGCAGCAGCGCCGGGAACACGGCATCGTCCCTGTCCGCGTCCGAGCCGTCCGGTGCCGAGCTGCTCCGGCTGGGCGCGGGAGCCGTGCTGTCGTCGACGGCCGGTTCCGCTTGTCCGCCGGGCGCGGCCTGCTCCTTGGGGTCGGGCTCGCCGGGAACGTGCTGCCAGGCCCCCTGCGCCGGGTGGGCGGGCTGGCCGGAGACGGCGAGTGCGGTGACGATCTGCTGGTAGGCGGCGTGCTCCAGACGCTGTATCAGGATGTCGGTGCCGAGCGGGTCGAAGCGCTGCGGTGTCTGCGCGGAGACGGCGAGGATGTCCGCCTCGGGAAAGTAGCCTGCGGTGGTGCTGGTGGTCGGGGCGATCAGCGTGACCGGGATCGGCAGGTTCTTGCCGAGGACGTCGGCGAACTGCCAAGCGGTGTCGTCGTCCAGGGAACTCGCGCACAGCACCACATACGGGTGGTGGGCGGTCTCGGGCATCTGGTGGACCTCCAGCAGCCGCTCGGTCAGATCGCGCAGGGCGTGTGCCGCCTGGCGCATATGCACGATCCGGGAGTTCGGCAGCAGGGTCGGCAGTTCCTCGCCGAACCCGACGGCGACGATCTCGACGTCCTGGGCCCACGGGCTCATGCCCA
>NZ_JBSFZS010000445.1:0-1727 GCF_053600395.1 Streptomyces sp. NPDC005070
GGACTAGACCAAATGAGGCTTTGGACTAGACCAGGTGAATTCTTTACCCGGCCGCCGCCCCCGCGTCACTCACCTTCGGCCTCCGGCTCCGATGAGCCTGTCCTGACGCGCCGTTGCCGGCGTCAGTACGGCAGGCCCTCCGAGGCGGCGTGGAGGGCGGCGTGCATGCATGCGGCGAGGTCCTCCTCGGAGGCCTGTGCCGCGTCGGCGAAACGTACGGCGAAGTCCTCCGCGGCCGCGCGCAGCGCGCCGTTGACGGTGGCCGCGTGCACCTTCACCCGCAGGTCGTCCGCGCTCCTGCCGGAACGCCGGGCGAGGACTTCGGTGAGGACGGGCAGCGCGTCGTCGTGGGCCTGGAGCCAGACGGCACGCAGTGCGGGCTCGGCGGGGGTCATGCGGATCAGGTCGAGTACCGCCGGGTCGGCGGACGGCAGTGTCCCTCGGCGGCAGGAACGGGTGAGGAAGTCCAGCAGGCCGGTCTCGGCCGGCCAGTGGCGCAGTTGGTCCGTGGCGGCGTCGAGTCCCGCCGTGAGTAACGGGCGTACGCAGCTCTCCTTGGTGGGAAAGTGGCGCCACAGCGTGCGGGTCGAGACGCCCACCGCCTCCGCGATCTGGTCCCCCGTGGTGCTCGTGACGCCCTGTGAGACGAACAGGCGCACGGCCTCGCGGGCTATGTCCAGCCGGAGAGCCTCCTTGCGTCGTTCGCCCAGTGACGGCCGCACGGCCGTCGTGGCCCGGTCTGCGGGTGCCGCTTCGCGCACCGTCGCCCCACCACCCCTGTCTCATCGACCGGAGCAGCATAGCGAGCCGCGCAGAACTGGCGCGCGCAGACATCTTGTCACTGAGTGACATCCGCTCCTACTCTCCTGATGTGACTCGGGAGTAACTAGCGGGTGTCGAACGGGACTTCGACGTCCGTCGCTTCCGGGAGCAGAGACAGGAGCGATTCCGCACCACGCGCCGCCCGGCCGACGGCGCGCGGGCGGTCCCTTCGTCCTGTCCATCTCCGCGACGCGGCTGGGCGCGTGGTCCCGTCCTGCCCAAGTCCACGTCCGGGCCGTGCCATTTCCCCCCTCACCGACCCGTCACCGGCACCGCCGGTCCCGCGGTGGCGGCCCGGTCGGCACCCCTCAGCCAGAACCGGCGTCACGCCATTGACGCCTTCGGCCGCCCGCACGACCCCCACGTTTTGACGAAGCAGGGAGTGAGCCGCATGCAACGACCCCACAGCACCCCTCGGCCGCATCTGTCGGCCGGCCGACGCACTCGCGCCGAGCGGGCTCTGCCCTCCGTGCGCCCCGAGTCCGCCGCACGCAACCGCGGCCGCCTCCTCGCCACCGCACTCGCCGTTCTCGCCTGTCTGAGCGTCCAGGCGCTCCCCGCGGCGGCCGCCGACGCGGGCGCGGTGGTGTCCCGAGGCGTGACCATCCCCGCGTTCTACACGCCGCCCGCGAACCTCCCCGCGGCCAACGGCGCCCTGATCCGCAGCGAACCCCTTCCCCTCGCGCTCAGCCTGCCCGGCCTCGACGGTCCGCTCCCCGGAACCGCGACCCGCCTGATGTACAAGTCGACCGACTCCAACGGACAGCCCGTCGCCGTGACCGGCGCCTACATCGAGCCCTCGGCCGCCTGGAAGGGCGGCGGCGCCTGATCGGCTGCGAGCCCGCCGGACACCGCGGAGTCGCTGCCGCCCGTGGTGCCGCCGCTCGATCCGCCGGTGGAACCGG
>NZ_JBSFZS010000446.1:0-1724 GCF_053600395.1 Streptomyces sp. NPDC005070
CGTCCGCGCCGAGGCGTCGCTGGGCCGGCCCCCATTCGGTGCTGTCCGGTGGGCTCCCGGCCGCCGAGCAAGCAGGGGGCTTCAGCCCCTGCCAGGCTCTCTACATGGTGAGAACCATGCGGAAGCGGGCGTCTCCGCTGAACATCCGCTCGTACGCCTCGGTCGCCTCGCTCAGCGGCCGGGTCTCGATCATCGCCCGGACTCCTTGGTCCGTGGCGAATCGGAGGTTGTTCTCGTTCTGGATGGCGCTTCCGGTGAGGGACCCCATGATCCGGACGTCGCCGAAGACGAGCTGTATCGGCGTGACCTGGACCGGTTGGTCGGACGCTCCCACGACCACGAGTCGTCCACCGCTGGCAAGACCATGGAGGAGGGGTGAGATGTCGCCCGCGGCGGCTGTTGCGATGACAACCTGTGCCCCGCCGAGCTTGGTGAGTTCCTCGCCGGGATCCGTCTCACTCGAATCGATGTAATGCTGCGCGCCGAGCTGGTGGGCCAGCTTCTTCTTGGCGGCGCCGCGTGCAATTGCGACGACCTGAAGGCCCATCTTGGCTGCGTATTGGATGCCCAGGTGCCCAAGGCCCCCGATGCCCTGGATGCCCACGAGGTCGCCGGCCTTGGTGTCTGCCTTGAGGAGCGCGTTGAACGTCGTGAACCCCGCGCACAGGAGCGGCGCGGCCTCGGCGGACGGCAGCTCGTCCGGGATCGCGACCAGACCGGTCGCCCTCGCGTAGACGACCTCCGCGTAACCACCGTCGACACTCGCGCCGGTCTGCGGCTGGTTGGTGCATGCGACGAAGTTCCCCATCCGGCAGGACTGGCACACACCGCAGTGCCCCCCAAGGAAACCGACTCCGACGCGTTGCCCGATCGACCAGCCCTCCACCCCGGGTCCCAGCGCGTCGATGGCCCCCACGATTTCGTGCCCTGGAACCGGGGAGCCCTGCGCGGGGTCGTGCGGCTGCACGGTGAAGCTGTCGCTGTGACAGACCCCGCACGCCTCCACCCGGATGCGCACCTGTCCCGCAGTGGGCTCGGTCAGTTCCCGTTCGGCCGACTGCAGCGAACCGTCAGGGATGACCTCGATGACTTTGTAGGTTGTCATGGCAGCCGCCCTCTTCCTGGTTGAGAGAATCGGTGTCCCGCCAAGCGCGGCGCGCCTCTTGCCCGGGCACGCATGCCAGAGCATCGCCGGGCCCAGCGGGGCGAGCGCGCTGCTGCCTCGGGGAGGCGCGGCATCGTCGAGGCAACACGTGACGCGACTGGCGCTGTTGGGCACACGCTGCCGCGAACTGCGACAGGATCGCCGGGACTCGCATCAAGAGGTCCCTACGCGCTCTTGAGGGGTTCCTTGAAGGACTTCTCGAACACCGGCCCTGCGAAGGGCAAGATCACGCCGAGCATCCTGCCCTTGAACGTAGTCGGGTGCTCCCGTTCGAGCCGGGTCGACGCCGGTGCCCTGGCCCTCCGGAGTCATTCGGAAAACCCAGCCGCCACCGGGGCCGAAGACCTTCGAATCAAGGGCCGTGACCTTGACCGTGTTCCCCGCGGAGTCCCATTCGTAGCAGGCGCACTCCCAGATGCCTTCCGTGCCCTCGGCCACTTCGGCCCAGGTGTCGCCCCGTTCGTGAACCGTGAAGTGCTCCGAGCCAATCGTCGGCCACGTCTTCGCCCGCGCCGGGCTGAAGCCGGTCATCACACCCATGACCTCCGACGGGCTCATC
>NZ_JBSFZS010000447.1:0-1719 GCF_053600395.1 Streptomyces sp. NPDC005070
GCGCTGCCGGGGTAGTAAAGCCGCAGGTAGCCGTTGCGTTTGGCAGCCGGGATGGTGGCTGTGGCGTCGAAGGCCCCGGTGCTGTTGGGGGTGACCATGGCGATCGTCGACCAGCCGGTGCTGCCGTCGGGGGACTGCTGTACCTGGACCTTGCCTTGAGGGCACGGGCCCGGGGCTGCTGTGAGGCTGCCCTTTACCCGCACTGTTCCGGCGCCGGAGATCGTCCGGTCGGTCCAGGACAGGACGGAGCGCGAAAGAACATGCACCTGGGTACTGGCGTAGGCCTGGAGGAGGAAGCCGTAGCCGCCGATGCTCGCACTCCACCCGCCTTCGTTCTGCACGTCCGGGGTGGTGAGGGAGAAGGACCCGTCAGGCGCGGTTGGACGGATGGCCTGGAAGTGATCGGGGCTGCTGACGGCGATTGCGGTATCCGGGTCGTCCGTGATCAGGCCGGTCCACTGGTTGGTGGTGGGGCTCAGGTATTGGGCCTTGCCCCGCAGCGTGAAGCTGTTGCCGCGGACGACGGTGGCGGAGGCCTTCTCGACGACGACACGCGTCGGGACATACACCCTGTCGACCTGGACGAACGGGGAGTTCGTCGTGCCCATACTGCCGTTCATCGCGCCGACGCTCAGGGTTCCGTAGAGCTTGCTCGTCACCGAGTACGAGCCGTCAGCGGCCACGGACGGGACCCGCGTCTCCTGCGTGCTGTTCTGCAGAGAGGACAGATAGAGCGAGCCGGCCTCCCAACCAGGTGTGGTCAGACCAGTGGCTGGGTCGAAGGTGGACACCGTCCCGGAAACGGTCACCCATCGTTGCTCGTAGTCGACCGTGCCGCGGTCGGCCCGCGTGTCGGTGAAGACCGGCCAGTCGTTGTAGTTGATCTCCCCATGAGCCGGGTAGGCGGGATGGTCGCCGTCGGCGTCCGCGAGGTTCAGCGTTGCGTCGTACCAGCCGTGCGCCGCCAGGGACAGCCGTGTCGTGGTGCGCCAAGTGCCGTCGGTGGGCGTGCCGGAGACCAGCTCGAAGCCGGTGTCGACGGTCGTCACCGGCCGCTCGCCAGAGACTCTCAGAGCCAGCTGCGCCGTGACCGATGCCGGATCGATCGGTGTGTCGGAGGCGGCGTGGAACTCCAGGAAGCCGGCGTCGTCGGAGGAACTGCCCAAGGCGCTGATGACCGGCGCGACGGGACCCGGCGTATCCGCGGACGCGGGAGCCGCGAGGGACAGGCTCACCAAGCCGACGAGTATGACGCCGGGAACAGCACGGGATCGACGCACGCGGGGCTCCATCAATTCATGCACCACCAGAGGGGACAGGTCTTCTGACCAGCCAGAATGCGCACAGTAACGCGTGCCGGGATCCGCGATCACGCGGGGCCCCATGTCTTTGGGCAAGAAACACCCGGCCGTCCTTGAAGCCGTGCCTGTGGCCGCCGTCCTTGTCGTGGGAGTGGCCATTGCCGTCAGGGACTGCGGAGACGCGTTGCACCGATGACTCGGCAGTGGACCTTTGAGGTGGATGCGATGGGGCCAGGGGTGGGGGCGGTGCCGGTGATTGCCCGGTGAGCTGACGGGCGTCGGTAGGATCAGCGCTCTCACTGGGGGGTGTGATGCGAGCATCGGAGCGGGACGGCGAGGGGTAGAAGTGCGCGCTGACCGGGGACGAGGACGACAGCGATTTCTGGGGCTTTGCTCACGAGGCCGAGGGCTTTTTCAC
>NZ_JBSFZS010000448.1:0-1716 GCF_053600395.1 Streptomyces sp. NPDC005070
GTAGCGGGAACCGTCGAAGTGGAGCACCGATCCGCCGCCCGCGGCGACCGTGTGGATGTCCAGCATGGGGGCGCGCAGCCGGACTCCGGCGATCTCAACCCGCCGTCCACGGCGAGCCACCACGGATCATCGAGGACGGGAACGTCCTTGGCGCTGCGCAGCGATTTCAACGCACGAGCTCGCGCGACGGCATCGGCATACGGTGAGTCGTCGCCGGCCAGTTTCCACAGTCGCAGCTCCTCGACGGCCTCACGGGCGAGCGCGGGCCGCAGCACCCGGCTGGCGGTGACCGCCCGTCCCTCGTGGCACCAATCCGCGAGCCGCAGCGCCGCGTCGACGAGCGGAACCACCAGTACGGCAGCGACAAGATCCTCCCGCGGCGCCAGCGTCACCGGGCGCAGCACAGGTACGTCCTCGGCCGCTCCGTCGACTCCGGCATCGACCGGATCGCCCACCCCGCACTGCCCGCAGGTACACAACGCCACGTCCTCGGCGGTCAGCCGACGGACACCGCCTCGCCCGGCCCGGTCACCGGCCAGCGGCCTCGCGCTGGAGGACACCGTGTCCGGCGTCAACCGGGCCAGCCGCGCGTTGATCCCGTCGCGGTCGAACGCCGCCGGATCGTAACCGGCCGCCCGCAGTTCGGCGACGAGCTCACCGTACGGGCTGTCTCCGGCCCCGTCTGGGGTGGCGAGGAACTCCAGCACCTCGGCCAGCCCCCACACGCCGCCGATGTCCTCGGCCGGTACCTCGGCACGCCGCCCGCCGACGCAGCGCGCCGTCCGCTGCGTGCCGTCCGGGCGGGGCAGTGTTTTCTCCAGCGTGATCCCGTGCTCCCAGTCGTCGCCGAAGTCGTAGACGTAGCGCAGCCGTGCTCCCTCCTCGGCCAGCACGTCGCCGAGCGCGGTGGTGTCCTCATCGCCGACCTTGCGGCCGAAGCCGAGATCGATATCGGTGAGTTGGTCGGCGTCGCTGTGCCGGCGGCCGAAGTCGTCGGTGAAGAGGTGCAGGTGGCCGCCGTGCCATCCGAAGGCGATTTGGATGGCGGTGTGCAGTGTCCCGATCGAGGTGTCGGACGGCAGCACGAGGCGTCGCCACAGAGGGGGTTTCGTACCGTGCAGTACGATTTTCACCTGAAGATCGGACGGTGCCTTCTTCTCGACTTGCCGCATTTGTCGCTCCCGCCGCACCGGGCTACTCGAAGGACCCATCATGGCGCTGTCGGTGTGCCCAGCTCAAACCTGGTTGCGGCGGCCGTCCTTTTGGGTACATCTCGACATCAGGGTCTCGACGCCGCGCCGCGGTGCACGCGGATGGGCTTCCACCGCTCGAGAGCAGCCGTGGCCGTTGCTGAACATCGCGTTGGAATGCGCGCGCCCACCGCGACCCGTACGCAGCATCACGTGTGCCCATCCCGCTCGGCTGGGTGCCGAGCAAGGAAAGCCGACCGGCCGAGGCCCTCGCTCTGCTGGGGCTCTCGCCACCACTGGCCCGGCAGACGGGCGACCGGCTCGGCGAGGCCACCGAGCTGATCAATCTCGCCGTCGTAGAAGCCGCCCAAGGAGGAAGTCCACCTTGAGCCGCTGCGATATCTGCTCCGGGCTCCACGCGGTCGCCCAGCGGCGGTCCTGCTGGCGGGGCTTGTTCCTGCCCTGCCGCAGCCGCACCTGCGGCCCCTCGACGACCTGGCCGTGCGCGGCGTGGACGACGGTCCCG
>NZ_JBSFZS010000449.1:0-1715 GCF_053600395.1 Streptomyces sp. NPDC005070
GCCTAATGGGAGGCGAAGGCCGGCGAGTGTTGGCCTTCGTGGGCGCGAGTCGAGCCTTTGAGTATGCCCGGGCCTGAGAGCTCTGTTGACAAGACGAGGCTGGCTCGCGCCCAGCAATCGGGGCAGGAGTATTCGGATCCAGCCGTGGTTCGTTCTGCAGGGGCCTCGAAGAGGTCTTGTTGCTGCGGGACGGCCCGGCTGCGGCTCTCGAACGGTTGGCTGTTCGTAGTCCGAGCCGGTTGCGCGGATCACTTCTCAGCTCTGCCTTGAGCTTTCAGCTCTGACGCGGACCGAGGGCCGTGTGACTCGCTGGGGTTGCGAACGGCTGGTGGGATGACGTGCCTTGAGCACTTCCATTAGGGAGCACGCGCACCCTGCACAGGCTCTGACCTGGGAAGAGAGTTGTCACGAAGGAGGAGCCGGATGGAGATCACCGGATTACCGACGACAGTGTTCTGCGGGGTGGACTGGTCCGAAGACCATCACGACATCGCCCTGGTCGATGCGGGCGGACAGCAACTCGCCAAGGTGCGGATCAGCGACGATGCCGCAGGGTTTGCCCAGCTCATGGCTCTGCTGGCCGAGCACGGCGACAGCGAGGACACGCCTATTCCGGTGGCGATCGAGACCTCCCGCGGATTGCTTGTTGCGTGTCTGCGGGCCACTGGCCGAGCGGTCTTCGCAATCAATCCGCTGGCGGTCGCCCGCTACCGGGACCGCCACTCTGTCGCCCGCAAGAAGTCGGACGCCGTCGACGCCGCGGCCCTGGCCAACATCCTGCGAACCGACATGGCCGCCCATCGCACGCTGCCGGCGGACTCCGAGCTCGTCCAGGCCATCGCCGTGCTCGCCCGGGCCCAGCAGGACGCCGTCTGGGCCCGCGGCCAAGCCCACAACAAACTTCGCTCCCAGCTCAGGGAGTTCTATCCGGCAATCCTCGACGCCTTTGCCCAGCACAAGCACGGCCTGTGCTCAAGGGAGGCCCGCAGCATCCTCGCCGCGGCGCCGACCCCGACATCGGCCGCGAAGCTGACACGGCGGCGTCTGCAGTCACTGCTCAAGCAGGCCGGCCGCGTCCGCGGCATCCAGGCCGAAGCCGAACGGCTCCACGAGGTCTTCACACGCGACTACCTCCACCAGCTCCCGCAGGTCGAAGCGGCTCTGGGACATCAGACTTCCGCTCTGCTCAGGCAGCTGAACACCGCCTGCGACAACGCCGACCAGCTCGAAGAGGCCGTCACTCAGGCCTTTGAGGAGCACCCAGACGCTCCGATCATCCGCAGCTTTCCGGGTCTGGCCGCGCTGACCGGTGCACGGGTCCTGGCGGAGATCGGCGACGACCGGACCCGCTTCGCCACCGCTGGATCCCTCAAGGCCTACGCGGGAAGCGCCCCCGTCACCAGAGCCAGCGGCAAAAGCTGCAAGGTCATGAGCCGGAAGGTCAAGAACCAGAGACTGGCCGCCGTCGGCTACATCTGGGCCTTCAACTCTCTCACCAGATCGCCAGGCGCCAGAGCCCACTACGACCGCCGAAGGGCAGCCGGCGACCGCCACGTCGCAGCACAGCGGAACCTCTTCAACCGCTTCATGGGCATGCTGTTCCACTGCCTCCACAACGGCCACACCTACAACGAAGCAGTCGCCTTCCCACAGGCCTCAGCAGGCCTCAAGGCAGCGGCGGCTTGACGCTTATCCGCGTGGGATGTCTTGTCGGC
>NZ_JBSFZS010000450.1:0-1714 GCF_053600395.1 Streptomyces sp. NPDC005070
CACGCTCCGGCCTCGCTTGAAGCCGATACGTCGGCGCAGCGCCACCCAGGAGGACATGGCGGGATTCATCGCCGCGGCGACGGTCACCGGGTCGACGTCCTTCGGCAGCAGGATGCTGCGGTCGGGTTCCATGACCGTGCGCTCGGCCAGAGTCCCCAGGGAAGTCTCGTCGAGGATCGTGTAACGAAGGCGGCCGTCAGCTCCCCGGACGACGCCGTCGATCCCGGGGATCAGCGGGAGGCGCGCTCGATCATGGCGCACAGCGTGCGGGGCGACTGCCTGTTCTTGGTGATGCTCTCCACACCCTGCCCCTTCGACGGTGGCGCCTTGGTGCCGCCGACGGGTGTGGGGCCCCGTGCTGTACCGGCGCACGGCCCGGGACGGGACCGCTCCGGAAGAAGTAGACACCATGTAGTGGCCATACATCCATGCGGACTGCCGAAAGATCACGCCAACCGAGTTCGGGGAAGCCGGTCTTCACCGCTCACTGTGGCGAGCGGCCGTCGCGCGGACACAGGAACACTTCATCGACGTAGCACCAGGCCCACGCTTCCTCCCCCGGCTCCGCGGACCGTGCGAGGGGGTGACCGCTCGATTCGAAGTGAGCGGTGGCGTGGGCACCCGGCGCGCTGTCGCTGCATCCCACGTGGCCGCAGGTCAGGCAGACCCTCAGACGCGTCTCGTCGCGCCCTTGAGCTGAGCACTCCAGGCACACGCGGCTCCGGGATGCCGGTGCCGGGGCCCCGTCGGCGGCATGGGGACAGCCTCGGCCCTGCGCACGGCCACCGTCCGGCCGGACCATCCACTCCGTCATGGGTCGCCTCTCGACCACTGGCTGTCGCTGCGGGAATGTCACCCCTACTTCGCGCATGTGAGTACACATGGATGCGCACCGGGGACGCGGAACTCGGCGACGCCGATCCAGCCGGTCCCATCTACATCTCATCCAAAGGCGCGGGAGGCGGGGAAAAGGAGACGCACGCTCCAACGGCGGGCGTGCGCTCAGGGCGAGGAGACGACATGAGCCAGTTCACCGGTCGCGAGATCGAGTCCGTTTGGGACTATCCACGGCCTCCCGCCGTAGTACAGGACGACCGCCCCGTCCGGGTGGAATGCGGTGGCCGTGTGGTCGCCGAGACTCGACGCGCCTTGCGGGTACTGGAGACCAGCCACCCACCGACGTTCTACATCTCACCGGGAGATGTCTCGTCCGATCTGCTGTTCCCGGCCGACGGACACTCCTGGTGCGAATGGAAAGGCAGCGCACGCTACTGGGATGTGATCATCGGCCACGAGGTGCGTTGCCGTGCCGCCTGGAGCTACCCCGGCCCCCATCCCGCCTACACGGTTCTCAAGGACTACGTCGCTTTCTATCCCGGCAGCGTGGACCGCTGCGTCGTCGGCGATGAACAGGTTCAGGCCCAGGACGGAGACTTCTACGGCGGCTGGATCACCACAGACGTACAAGGCCCCTTCAAGGGAGCACCCGGCACACTGGGATGGTAGGAGCCTCGCCGGTCGGCTCCTTGCCACACCGGCCAGGGAAGGCAGTCACGTCGAATCAACCGCCTGTGGCAGTTCAGAGCGGTGAACGACACATGGCCCGAGTCACAACAAGGTGACCGTGCCCGTGGCGGCAGTCCGTTCGCCGGCCTTCACGACGAAGCGCGAGGCGCAGGCTTCGGCCGTCACCTCTACGGCCGCCCCTCGGCTC
>NZ_JBSFZS010000451.1:0-1708 GCF_053600395.1 Streptomyces sp. NPDC005070
GTGCAGACCGACCGCCGTACGGACGAGCTGCTCGCCGCCGTGCTCGTCCGGCTCGGGGACGTCAGCGGTGCGGCGGTGGAGCAGCTCAGCGGTGGCCCCGGTGCTCATGGGTCGTGACCTGGAAGCATCCGGGGCACGATCCGAAAGAAGTATTTATATATGCCGCCAGAAGCGCAAGGACATGAAAACATTCATGCGTGATTTGTTGTGAATGATCCCGCGATGCCGGGGTGACAACGGGTGCGGATGAGACGTCCGCGTGATACAGAGCCCCTGTTCGTGACAGGTGCCCGTCCGCGGGAAGCGGGGCTTCGCGCGCCCGCCGCCGGGGCCGGAGCCCGGGCCGGGGTCAGTCCCTCAGGAAGAAATGGTGCTGCTCGGCGACCTGCTCGTACTCCTCCAGGCGCGCCTGGGTGCGCTCCGGATCGGCGTCGGTCATGGCCTGCAGCAGCGCCGCCGACAGCACCACGGGCGCCGCGTAGGAGTCGAAGACGAGACGGGAGCCGGTCCCGGTGGCGAAGGTGACGTCGGCCTCGTCCGCCAGCGGGCCGAGCCCGAGGTCGGTGACGAGGGCCACCTGGAGGCCCGCGCTGCGCGCCACCCGCATCGCCGTGAGCGTCTCCTGGGCGTGCCGGGGCATCCCGAAGGCCAGGACCCAGCTACCGCCCGCCTCCCGGGACTGGAGCAGCGCGTCGTAGGCGACCGAGCCGCCGCGTGTCACCACCCGCACGTCCGGGTGGATACGGCGGGCGGCGTACGTGAAGTACTCGGCCAGTGAGCCGGAGATCCGCAGCCCGAGGACCGTCAGCGGCGTCGACTCCGACAGGGCCCGGCCGACGCGGATGATCTGGTCGGGATCGGCGAAGTCCCGCCGCAGGTTCTCCAGGTTCTCGATCTCGGCGTCCACCGCGGCCTGGAGCTCGTTGCTCGTGACCTCGGCGGGGGTTCCCGGGGCGCTGCTGCCCAGGGTGCTGAGCGCGATGGCCTGGAGGCTCTCGCGCAGGGCGGGGTACCCGCTGAAGCCCACGGCCGCAGCGAAACGGGTCACGGAGGGCTGGCTCACCCCCACCCGCTCGGCGAGGTCGGTGATCGACAGGAAAGCGGCTTCGGTGATGTGCTCGATCAGGTACTGGGCGATGCGCCGCTGCCCGGGGGAGAGCCGGGGGCCGTCGAACAGCTCCCTGAGCTGGGACGTCGGCGCCACGCCGGCCTCGGGCGCCGTCTTTCCCGAGGTGATCGCGGATGCCTGTGCGCGTGCCTGCTGCGGCGATGGCAGCGGTGCGCGTCCTCCTTCATGTCCCACGAGAACTCAACATAGCTCACGGACCTTTCTGACCTGGGCCGGTCCGGGCGCAAGCAATGCGTGCGTTCCCTGTTTCGGGCGTGGTCGAGGGGTACTCGCACCACCGTCACGACGTGCTCGTCCGCGGGCGCGCGTGCCTGTTCAGTCCGACGCGAGGGAGAGGGTTTTCATGAGCGTGCAACAACTGCCCGCGTCAACGGTTCACGTGATGCTCGGGGACTGCTCCGCGGCCGACGCCAGAAGTGTGCTCGCCGTCCTGTGCGGCCGCTTCACCGCGGACCGGGAGCGGGCGGACGAGCCCCACGAGTCCGAGAGCGGCCGGCCGACGGTGTGGACCGTGCTGTTCGACACCGCCGGCGCTCCCGGCGGCACCGCCGGGCCTGTCGGGGAACTTTCGGGGCAGCC
>NZ_JBSFZS010000452.1:0-1708 GCF_053600395.1 Streptomyces sp. NPDC005070
GGCCGGAGAAGAACGCCTCGTCGCGCAGGGGCCTGGGCGGCCCGTAGCGTCCCGCCCAGGGTCCCGGTGAGCCGCTGACGACCAGCCGTTCGACGTGCACGCCGCGCCCGGTCAGCAGGTGCACCAGCTCGTAGGCGAGGACCGCGCCCAGGCTGTGCCCGAACAGGACGGCCCGGCTGCCCTCGCCGAGGTCGGCGACGATGTCGTCGATCTCGGTCTTGGCCGCCTCGACGACGTTGCGGTAGGGCTCGTCGAGGATCCGGCGTTCCCTGCCGGGCAGTTCGACGGAGGTCACCCGCCAGCGGCCGGCGGCCAGGGCCTGCCAGGGGTGGAAGAAGGAGGGGCCCGCTCCGGCGAACGGCACGCACAGCAGTGTGGTCCGCTCCCCCGTGTGGGCGGGTGTACGGGGTCCTGTCACCGGGACCAGCTCCTCTCGTCGGTTTCCCGCATCGTCCGGCCCGTTCACCGCTGCGCCAGTTTGCGGGCGATGACCCGCATGATCTGGCCCGCGGGCTTGGGCATGTGCAGGTCGTGGTGGGTGGCGTCCACGTCGTACTCCTCGATGGTGCCGAGGACGTGCCGGCGCCAGTCGGGGCCGTAGGAGGTCACTCCGTCGACCTTGTCGAGCCTGGCGTTGAAATACAGCACGTCGCCGCGGTAGACCGGCGACTCGAAGACGCCCATCTTCTGCAGGTTGTTGGCGCCCACCTGCGACATGGTGTCGAGGAAGGCGTCCATGTTGACGGTGTTCATGAACTTGCCGAAGACTTCCTCGATGTCGGCGCGGTAGAGCTCCTTGGTCCGGCCGGCGACCTCGCGGAAGCCGTTGTTCGTGGTGGAGTTGGCCGGCTGGGAGTCCAGGACGGCGATGAGGCCGACCTCGAGGCCGCGGCGGTCCATCGCCTCGGCGACGGCGTGCGCGATGGGGCCGCCGAAGGACCAGCCGATCAGGTAGTAGGGGCCCTCGGGCTGGACGGCGAGGATCTGCTGCAGGTAGTCCTCGACCATCTCCTCCACCGAATGGGCCATGGCCTCCTTGCCGTTGGAGCCGCGGGACTGCAGGGAGTAGGCCGGCCGGTCGGGCACGTGGGGCGCGAAGGTGAAGAACGCCCAGCCCAGGCCGCCGCCGCCGTGGAAGAACCACACCGGCTCCTTGCCTGTGCCGGGGTCCCGGTTCAGCGGCAGCACGACGTTGAAGGAGTCCTCGTGGTCGCCGGGGACGCCGCCGATGAGGAGCAGCGCGGCGAGTTCGGCGACCGTGGGGTACTGGATGATCGTCCGCAGCGGCATGTCGACGCCGAAGCGCTTGCGGATGCGGGCGCTGAGCCGGGTGGCGAGCAGGGAGTGCCCGCCGAGCGCGAAGAAGTCGTCGTCGATGCCGACCCTCTCCAGCTTGAGCAGTTCGCTGAAGAAGGAGCACAGCGCCTCCTCGTGGGAGTTGCGCGGCTCGCCCTTGCTGACGGTGGTGGTGTGCTCGGCGGGCAGCGCGCCGCGGTCGATCTTGCCGGCCGGGTTGAGCGGGAGCCGTGAGAGCGGCACCATCGCGGCCGGGACCATGTAGTCCGGCAGCCGCGCGCCCAGGTAGGCGGGGAGTTCTTCGAGCAGCGGGCCGATGGCCTTGGCCAGCGCGGGTGCGTTGGCGCGGATGCCGCCGGCCACTCCGCTGGGTACGAAGGCGCCGGTGACGGTCCGTCCCGGGGGCAGCAGG
>NZ_JBSFZS010000453.1:0-1700 GCF_053600395.1 Streptomyces sp. NPDC005070
GGCCCACTTCGCCGAGCTGGTCGGTCGCGGCCTGTTCGGCGCTGATCGGTGACAGGGTGACGCGCAGTTCGATGTCGTCCCCGGCGGACGGGTCGAACGCGAGGACGGCGCCGGTGTCCTTGCCGTCCTGCGCGGTGGCGTCGCTCAGCCTGCCGTCGTTGCCCCAGCTCCTGAGTGAGGTCACCGGGACGTTCGTGGTGGCGTTGTAGAAGAGCTGGTACGAGGCGCCGTTGAAGGACCCCGCGACGAGCCCGCTGATCGAGGTGGTCCCGTCCGGAAGCGTCGTCGTCCTCAGAGTCGAGCGGGTACGGCTGGTGAAGTTGTTCGCCAGGTCGAGGACGAGTTCGGGGTCCGACCCGGAAGGGAAGCTGTACCGTTCCAGCGCCGTGCGCGTCGTCGCGGTCACCTCGGCCTTGATGGTGCCGGAGTCCCGCGTCACCGACGAGGCGGTTCCGGACAGGGCTCCGAGCCCCACCTGGTAGGAGCCGGGTGTCGCGCTCTCGTCGTCGTGGCCGTACGTGTGCGCGTACGTGCTGGGGGAGGGGCGCTTGTCGTACCGGACGGACGTCGGGACGACGAGCAGGTCACCGCCGCCTCCCGAGCCGCCGACGCCGTCGAGGTCCGTGGCCGTGAACCCGGCGATGTGGTCCTCGTCGTAGTCGTACCCGGAGTGATTCCGGTCCGGCGTCGTCATCGGGTTGACCTTGGCCAGACCGTGCGGCGCCTGGGCCCCCGGCAGGTCGTTTCCGTCGTCGCCCGCGGTCGATACGAAGGGGTCGACGAGCTTCGTGTAGTCCGTGCCGTCCGATGCCCCGCCGGATGCCGTTGCCGTGACGGGGGAGGGCACCGCGGCGGCCGTACCGCCGACGGGCGCGGCGAGGGCGAGCGCCCCGGTGAGCAGGGCGACGACTGTCGCGCGCAGCGGCCTGCGGCTGCGTCGGGCGGTCCCCGGAAGGATCACGCGGGGCACGGGGGGACGGGATCTGTCGGGCACGTAACCTCTCCAGCGTCGCTCGTACGCACACACGGTCTGGCAGGCCCCACTGGGAGACAACGTTGTCAACGCGGGGCGCCGGGCGTGCGACCCAGGGTGAGACGGCAGCGGACACACAGAATGGCACTCCTGCGCCGGATTGCACCCTGTCGTGTTCACGACCGCCCGCAATCAGACACGGGCAAGGCGTACGGCGGGCGAACGAGGTGCGTACGGTGAGCGCGTACCGGACGCCGTGAAAGCGACGGCCGGGGGAGCGGTACGGCCGGGCGGCGGCCGACTGGCCTCAGTCGTAACGGAGTTTCATCCAGTGGTAGAGGCTGATCGGAACGGTGAGCGCGCCCCAGAGGATGAGGAAGACCGTGAGGGTGTTGGAGCCGTTGAGCACACCGAGGACTGTGACGAGCGCCCATTGGCTGACGACCCAGCGCCCGACGACCTTCAACTCGTTGAGATCATGCGACAGTTCATCGCGACGGAAGAACCACATCCAGACCATGTAGGTGCCGCCCAGCGACATCGCCGCGCCCACGACGAGGCCGTAGCCGTCCAGCAGCAGGTTGAATTCGGGAGCGTCCTCGGTCCGGTGGGTGTGGCCCTGCACGGTCATCGTCGTGATGATCCCCGACCAGACGGTGACCGTGACACGGTCACCGGAGTGCAGGTGGTAGAAGGCATCGGGCGGGTCGATCAGTCGGACGTCCCC
>NZ_JBSFZS010000454.1:0-1699 GCF_053600395.1 Streptomyces sp. NPDC005070
GCAGGGCCATGAGCAGGCCGGTGCGGTCGCCGAAGCGCCGGAAGACGGTCCCCTTGCCCACCGCCGCCGCGCAGGCCACGCCTTCCATCGTGAGTTTGGCCACGCCCTGCTCCTCGACCAGCCGGGACGCGGCCTCCAGCAGGCGGGCGCGGTTGCGGGCGGCGTCGGCGCGCAGCGGGGTGGCCTCGGGCGCGGTGAGCTGCATGAGGACGGGTTCGTCGGGCGTTTCCGGTCGCTGCGGGAACGGCGGAAGTGGCTGGGACATGAAGCCAGCGTAACGGCATCCGGGGCCAACTGGACTGCGGTCCGCTTCGGTGGTAGACCTTTAAGCGGACTCCGGTCCGTTTTATTACGGCAGTGTTTCAGCGTTTCCATCCCCCCGGGAGATATCCATGTCCGTACGCATCCTCGCCCTCGTCGGCAGCCTGCGCGCCGGTTCCCACAACCGCCAGCTCGCCGAGGCGGCCGTCAAGCTCGCCCCGGAGGGTGCCGAGGTCGAGCTCTTCGAGGGCCTGGCCGAGATCCCCTTCTACAACGAGGACATCGACGTCGAGGGCGACGTGCCCGCTGCCGCCGCGCGGCTGCGCGCCGCGGCCGGCGAGGCCGACGCGTTCCTGCTGTTCTCGCCGGAGTACAACGGCACCATCCCCGCGGTCCTCAAGAACGCCATCGACTGGCTGTCCCGCCCGTACGGCGCGGGCGCCTTCACCGGCAAGCCGGTCGTCGTGGCCGGCACCGCGTACGGCCAGTTCGGCGGCGTCTGGGCGCAGGACGAGGCCCGCAAGGCCGTGGGTATCGCCGGCGGCACCGTGCTGGAGGACATCAAGCTCTCCGTCCCCGGCTCCGTGGTCCGCTTCGCCGAGACGCACCCCGCCGACGACGCCGAGGTCGCGGCGCAGCTTTCCGACGTTCTGGACCGTCTGCACGGCCACGTCTCGGCGCCGACCGCCGCCTGACAACTCCCTTGTGGGCCGGTCCGGTTGACCCGGGCCGGCCTGTGTCATGTCGTGACTCGGTCACCGTTCGTGCCAAGATCGCCACGACCCTGGCGGAGCCCCACCCTCCGCGACAGGATGCCCGCATGAAGAGCGATCTCTTTTCCAATGACCACATGGTGCAGCCGGCCGTCGCGGCGGGCATGACCGTCCAGAACGCCAAGTCCATCAAGTACGCCGTCCAGGGCGAGATGTTCGCGCGTCAGGGCGCGATGGTCGCCTACCGGGGCAGCCTCCAGTTCGAGCGCAAGGGCCAGGGCGTGGGCGGCATGCTCAAGCGGGCGGTCACCGGTGAGGGACTTCCGCTCATGACCGTCCGCGGGCAGGGCGAGGCCTGGTTCGCGCACGAGGCACAGAACTGTTTCATCGTGGGCATCGAACCCGGCGACGTCTTCACGGTCAACGGCCGCAACGTCCTGTGTTTCGACGCCTCGCTGTCGTACGAGATCAAGACCGTCAAGGGCGCGGGCATCACCGGAGGCGGTCTGTTCAACAGCGTCTTCACCGGCCACGGCAGCCTGGGGCTGATATGCGAGGGCAATCCGCTCGTCATACCCGTCTCCCAGCAGCAGCCGGTGTTCGTCGACACCGACGCGGTCGTCGGCTGGACCGCGCACCTGCGCACCTCGCTGCACCGCTCGCAGTCGATCGGCTCGATGATCCGCGGGGGTTCGGGCGAGGCGGTGCAGCTCAAGCTGGAGGGC
>NZ_JBSFZS010000455.1:0-1694 GCF_053600395.1 Streptomyces sp. NPDC005070
GTGCGAACGCCTCACGCTCGGTCTCGCCGAGCGTGAGGTCGAGGAGCCGCGTCCTGGGAGCCTGGGCCGTCGTAGCCATCGTCGTCGTCCACTTCCTCTCGTGATCCCGGAACGCCACACTCCCCCGTGCCCCCATATTTGTTCGATACGAGGGCGGGCGCGGGCGGCGCGGGCGAGGACGGCGCGGGCTGCGAACGAGGGTGAAGCCAGCACCACCGCGGACTCGGATGCTGGCGTTGAGGACCCGGCCCGCGCGCCCGACCAGACTCCTTCCGTACCCGGACGTCGGGTACGGAAGGAGGCCGCGCGCCGTGTACACCCTGTCGGAGCAAGAGGTGCCGGGAACCGGCCGGTTCCCCCTCCTCGGCACCCCCTGGTCGATCCGACTCGGCCGCGCTTCACGGGGACGTACGGCCCTGGAGGTCTACGGCGGGGACGCGATGCTGGACGTGGTCGTCCCGAGCGCGCTGCACCCGGTTGTCCTGCGCGGCGCCCACACGCACGCGAGCGACGGCCGTGAGCTCACCCTCGCCTGGGGCGTGCTCGGCGAGGGCAGCGCGGCCGGGCCACCCGCTGTGGTGACCTTCACCCGGGGCGTGCTGCGGACGACGAGCAGCGACGCGCGGGCGACCGTGGTGGGGGGTGATTTCTGGCTGTGCGTCGCGGAGGGCCGAGGGCGCACCGTCGCCGTGACCCGGACCGACGGAACCGTCGAGCGCTGTCGGGTGGACCGGCGACAGGCTATGGCCAGAGGTTGACAGCCTGCTGTACGGGCAGGGTCCTGCCAGATCGGAACCACTCATTCCGGCCATGTTCTCGCACAGGATGTTGATTGCCGGACTGGTTCGGCAGTGGTTGCGGAGAGCAGGGGGAAGCGTGGAATTCCGGATTCTCGGCCCGGTCGAGGTACGGGACGGCCAGGGGCGGATCGCTCTGGCCGGTACGAAGATGCAGACCGTTCTGGCGGCTCTGCTGCTGGCGCGCGGCCGGACCGTGTCCGACGACCGCATGAGCGCCCTGCTGTGGGGATGGGAGCCCCCCACCACCAGAAACGCGCAGATCTGCACTTACGTGTCCAGGCTGCGCAAACAACTCGGCCCCGACATCGAGCTGGTGAGGCGGACTCCCGGCTACCTCATCCGCACCGGGCGGGCGCGCCTGGATCTCCTGGAGTTCGAGCGACTGGCCGGCCTCGGGCGCGAGGCCCAGGCCAGGGCGCGCTACGGGGAGGCCGCCGCCCTGGCCAGGTCGGCGCTGGACCTGCATCGAGGCTCACCGCTCGCCGATGTGACCGACTTCCTCGCCGACGCCGAGCGGCCACGTCTCGAGGAGGCCTGGGCGACCGTTCTGGAACAGCGGATCGAGGCGGATCTGGAGCTCGGCCGGCACAGCGCGCTCGTGCCCGAACTGACCGGTCTCGTGCAGGAGTACCCCGTGCACGAGAGGCTGCGGTCGTATCTGATGATCGCGCTGTACCGCTGTGACCGGCAGGCCGACGCGCTCGCGGTCTACCGCACCGGCTGCCGGGTCCTCGCGGAGGAACTCGGCATCGACCCGGGCCCCGCGCTGACGCGGGCGCACCAGGCCGTCCTCGAAGGCAGCCTCCGGTACGCCGACGATCTGCGGCACCTCCAGTTGGCGTCGGCCTGAAGTCCGGCGCGGCGCGCCGCGGGCCCCCTTCCCGTCCGGGGAGG
>NZ_JBSFZS010000456.1:0-1686 GCF_053600395.1 Streptomyces sp. NPDC005070
GCTGCGCGAAGAACACCGGCTGGCTCTCCTGCCATTTCTTCAGCATCTTGCCGGGACGCTGCATGACGGCCGCGGTGTACGCCTTCGCGCGGGCTGGAAGGTCGGCTCCGGCAAGCGCCTCCGGCTCAACTTCGGAGCCGTCGACTGGCGGGCCGAGGTCTACGTCAACGGCACCAAGGTCGCCGAACACCAGGGCGGCTACGACAAGTTCAGCGCCGACATCACCACCGCGCTCAAGCCCGGCCGCACCCAGGAACTGATCGTCGGCGTCTACGACCCGACCGACGCCCAGGGCGGCGAGAACCCGCCGGTCGGCAAGCAGCGGCTGGACCCCAGCGGCATCTGGTACACCCCGTCCTCCGGCATCTGGCAGACGGTGTGGATGGAGCCCGTGGCCTCCGACCACGTCGACTCGCTCAAGCTCACGCCCGACGTCAAGAACAGCCGGCTCATGGTCGAACCGAAAGGCGTCCGGGACGGAGTGCCGGTCACCGCGACCGCGTACGCCGGACACCGCAAGGTCGCCACAGTGAAGGGCCGCACCGGGCAGCCGCTCGTCCTGAAGATCACCGACCCGCACCTCTGGTCACCCGACGACCCGTTCCTCTACGACCTCAGGGTGAGCGTGGGCGCCGACCGCGTCGGCAGCTACTTCGGCATGCGGTCGATCGCCGTGGAGCAGGTGAACGGAGTCCCGCGCACCGTCCTCAACGGCAAACCCGTCTTCATGATGGCCACCCTCGACCAGGGCTTCTGGCCCGACGGCCTCTACACCGCACCCACGGACGAAGCCCTCGCGTACGACCTCAAGGCGCACAAGGAGATGGGCTTCAACGCCGTCCGCAAACACATCAAGGTCGAACCCGACCGCTGGTTCTACTGGGCCGACCGGCTCGGACTGATGGTCTGGCAGGACATGCCCGCCATGACCGCCGGGGTCAATCCCGGCGCCGCGTCCCGCGCCGAGTACGAGCGCGAGATGAAGCAGATGATCGACGAGCACATCAGCAGCCCCTCGGTCGTCATGTGGGTGACCTTCAACGAGGGCTGGGGCCAGTACGACGAGGCCCGCATCGCCGACCAGGCCAAGGCCTGGGACCCGACACGCCTCGTCAACTCCATGTCGGGCATCAACCTCGGCGTGGACGGCGGCACCGGCGACATCATCGACGAACACGGCTACCCGAGCCCCGCGCTGCCACCGAACCCGGACGGGAAACGGGCCTTGGTCAGCGGCGAGTACGGCGGTCTCGGACTCGCGGTGCCCGGACACGCCTGGTCCGTGCAGCAGTCGTACGTGGACGTCGACCCCTCGGCGTACACCGACGACTACCTGGCCCGCCTCGCCGAGGTGCACAAGCTCGCCTGCAAGGGCGGCAACGGCGCCGTCTACACCCAGATCTCGGACGTGGAAGGAGAACTGAACGGCCTGATCACCTACGACCGCGCGGTGGTCAAGCCCGACGTGGCCCGGCTGAAGGCCGCCCACGAGGCGCTGATCCACGACGCGTCACAGGCGACACCGGCCGGCTGCTCCTGACGACGAGGCGCCCGGCGCACGCCTCCCCGCCGCTCCGGGCGCGCATCGCACCGGCCCCCTGACAGGCCGTCGGCGCGGTCCGCCCTCCCACTGACGGGAGTTCCGCTGAAACTCCACTTGCCGCCGGTTTTGACCAGCCGCTTCTG
>NZ_JBSFZS010000457.1:0-1683 GCF_053600395.1 Streptomyces sp. NPDC005070
CCCTGGAGCTCAAGCTGCGCTGGGGCGGCGACGGGTCATGGACGGTCTCCGCGCCCCGCTGGGCCTGGCTCCAGCGCCGTTCGGCCAGCCGGCTCACGGGTCCAGGACGAGGGTGGTGCCAGCGAGGCAGCCGTCGATGACCTCCGGTCGGTACTGAAGCATCTTGAGCTTGCGCTTCACGGCGCGGGTGATCTGGCTGAGGTCAACGGCGGCGAGGTTGCCGATGTCGCGCTTGACCAGAGACCAGATACCTTCTTGCGGGTTCAGGTCGGGGGCGCAGGTGGGCAGCTGGAAGACCGTGAGCCAGTCCGCGTTGGTTTCGATGAACTCCCGCAGGGACTTGGTCAGGTGCAAGCGGACGTTGTCCCGGACAAGGACGATCAGGCCGCCGAGCTGGATGCGGGCGTGGATCAGCAGGTCGCGGAAGTCGCGCCAGCCGAAGCCCTTGGGCTGGTCCTTGCGTCCGGTGTACTCGCGGACGACGTAGATGAGCCCGGACCGCTCACAGGGCTTGTAGCAGGTCATGCCCGCCATCGGTACCCGGCCCGAGCCCCGTCCGCGAACGCGGACCACAGGGGTGCAGCCCCTGCGGCCCCAGGTTCTGGCTCGCGGCGGCGTCAGCGACTGACCGGCCTCGTCCTCGAAGACGATCCATGCGTCGTAGGCCGCCGCGATGGTCTTACCTGCGGCCAGACCTCCTTCTTCGACAGGTCCACGGCATCGTCGTCGCGCTCGATTGCTCGCCGTGTCGGCTGCTGCCATGACCAGCAGTGCCGCTTCAACAATCGCCACGTGCCCTCCACGGTGGGCGAGCACGTCGCGTCCGACGGCATCTCAGGGCCGAGAGCGTCATTCGGCGGCAGATTCGCCGGATCCGTGCCGCGGCCAGCGACCTGATAACACCTAAGTGAGCGGTCTCGTGACAGCAGCTTCGACGTCACCCAGCACGCGTGGTTGTCACCGGCCCGAGTGGTGCTCCGCTACCACCCCTGGACCGTCGCGTGCATCTCCCAGACGAGGAGTTCGGAAGGCTTGAGCGCCGTGACCTTCTGACCACCGGTGGCGGTGAAGCGAACAGCATCACCGGCAAAGAGATCGCCGGTACCCTCCAGTGAGACGTGCCCGACTGCCAGGAAAAGGTGCAGGAATGGGGCGTCGGGAAGCGTTACCTCGTCCCCCTTCTTCAATCGGGCGGCATGGAGAGCGGCATAGCGATTCTTGATACGGATGGCGGCGTCATTTTTATGCCGGTCAATCCCGGATGCAACTACGGCGAACTTTCCATGGAGTGCCGCATCCTCGATTTCCATCTGCTGATATCCAGGTTTGATTCCGTCCTCATCTGGCGCTACCCACATCTGGACGAAGTGCACGGGGTCCGTGTGACTCTTAGTGCCTTCTAGGCGCCAGGAGTCATTCTTCTCGCTGTGCATAATTCCCGTACCAGCGCTCATTCGCTGCGCAAGGCCAGGATAGATCAGGCCATTGTGCCCGACCGAATCCTGATGCACGAGAGATCCCCGGAGAACCCACGTAACAATTTCCATGTCCTCGTGAGGATGAGTCTCGAAACCTTTGCCGGCCCTGACAATATCGTCATTGTTGCCCCGACGCCCTCGCGGCCCAGCTCGCCGAGGTCCTCCCCCGGGAGAGCAGCGAGCCGTCCTCGGAGCCGGGCCTGAC
>NZ_JBSFZS010000458.1:0-1675 GCF_053600395.1 Streptomyces sp. NPDC005070
CTGGGCGGCCTGCACCACGATGGTGGTCGCCATGCCCGGCAGGACGTGACGCAGGTTCACCTGGAAGGAACCGACCCCGTTCACCTTCGCCGCGTCGACGTAGAGCCGGGTACGCAGCGACTGCGCCTGCGCGAGCAGGATCCGGTAGACGGGCGCGGCGAGCAGCAGGCCGAGGACGGCCATGATCGCCCAGACATGGATGCCGACCGAGCCGACGAACGCGAGCAGGATGACCGTGGTGGGCAGGGCCAGGAGCAGCTCCGCCACCCGGCTGTAACTCCACTCGACCCCCCGGCCGTGTTCCGCCGCGTGGAGGGCCATCGGCACCCCGACGCCGAAGGCGACGGCCACGGCGAGCAACGCCGGACCGATCGAGATCCAGCCGCCGGTGACCATGCGCGAGAAGAGGTCGCGGCCCAGTTCGTCGGTGCCCAGCCAGTGTCTGGCGGAGGGTCCGCCGAGTGCGTGGCCGAGGTCCTGGTGGTCGACGGGGAAGGGAGCCCACCAGCGAGCGGTGGCCGAGGCGAGCACGACGAGCGCCAGCCACACGGCGGCGAGCGTCGTATCGGGACGGCGCAGTGTGCGCGGGAGGCGTCGGCGTGTGGACGGCCCGGCGGGCGCCGGCAGTTGGATCGGCTCGGTCGAGACGCTCATGCGGTACGCACCTTCGGGTCGAGGGTGGCGAGGGCGAGGTCGAGGGCCAGATTGGTGACGACCACCACCAGGGTCGCGATGACGACGACGCCCTGAACCGCCGGGAAGTCATGGGTGTTGATCGCGTTCTGCGCGGCCTGTCCCAGGCCCGGCAGGGCGAAGAGCTGCTCGATGATCACCGAGCCGCCGAAGAGGGCGATGAACTGGATGCCGAGCACGGCGACCACCGGTGCGCCCGCGAAGCGCAGGGCGTGGAGGTAGCGGATCCGCCAGACCGGTGTGCCGAGGGCACGCAGGGTGCGGATGTGCTCCTGCCCCAGGGCGTCGACCATGCCGGCGCGCGTGGTGCGCGCGATGATGGCCGCGCCCGTCAGGCCGAGTGCCAGAACCGGAAGCGTCAGACTCTGGACGTACTGCGACGGGGAGGTGGTGAACGCGACGTAGCCGGTGGCCGGCAGGAGTTGGCCCTTCACCGCGATCGCGTAGACGAGCACGATCCCCACCCAGAACTGCGGCAGCGAGAGCGTGATCCCGCTGAGCAGGGTGATCACACGGTCGAGACGGCCGCCGCGGACCGCCGCGAGCACTCCCGTCAGGATCCCGAGGACGGCGCTGAGAAGTGTCGCGAAGACGGCCATCGAGGCGGTGACGGGCAGCCGCTGCATCAGGTCGGGCCATATGGTGTGGCCGTCGATCAGTGAGACGCCCAGGTCACCTCGGACCGCGTGACCCAGCCAGCTCGTGTATTGCACCACCAGCGACCGGTCCCACCCGAGGCGGATGTTCTCGGCCGCGATCTGGGCCTTGGTCGCTCCCTCCCCCGCGGTGATGACGCCAGGACTGCCTCCGGAGGCGTGGACCAGGAGAAAACTCAGGATCGACGCCACCAGCACAGTGACGACTCCGAGCCCGAAGCGTCGGGCGAGGTAGGTGAGCATCCTCGGCAAGACGGGCGAAGTCGGCGGACAGGATGCTGGGGTTGATCTGCGCGGCCATGCCCCAAGACTGCCATGCCCCGGGC
>NZ_JBSFZS010000459.1:0-1671 GCF_053600395.1 Streptomyces sp. NPDC005070
GCTGGTGCACGGCGGCGCGGGCGGCGTGGGCTCGCTCGCCGTCCAGGTCGCGGCCGCGCTGGGGGCCGAGGTGACGGCCACCGCCTCGGCCGCGGACGCGGACTTCGTGACCGGCCTGGGCGCCGAGACCGTGATCGACTACGCCGGGCAGCGCTTCGAGAACGAGGTGAAGGACGTGGACGTCGTCTTCGACACCGTCGGAGGGGACACGCAGGCCCGGTCCTGGGAGGTGCTGCGCCCGGGCGGAGTCCTGGTCAGCGTCGTCGAACCGCCCGCGCCGCCGGAGGGGGCGGACGCCCGCGCGGTGTTCTTCGTGGTCGAGCCGGACCGCGCCGGTCTGGAGGAGCTGACGGCACTCGTCGAGGCGGGCCGGCTGATCCCGCAGGTCGACCGGATCCTCCCCCTGGAAAGCGCCCCGGGCGCCTACGCGGCCCTCGAACGCGAGCACCGCCGGGGCAAGATCGTCCTGCGGGTCTCCTAGACGGGCGTCGCTGTCCCGTGGGCTTCGTCACACGTGACAGCGAGGGTGAACAAGCGCTTAGATAGTGGCTCCGACCTCGTTCGCGCGTGCTGGAGGCCCCGTTGCTGTTCACATCCGTCGACGACGTCTCGGCACGCCTCGCCGACACGGGCTATCTGGCGTCGCCCGCGGTCGCCACCACGGTCTTCCTGGCCGACCGGCTCGGCAAGCCCCTCCTGGTGGAGGGCCCCGCGGGCGTCGGCAAGACCGAACTCGCCAAGGCCGTCGCCCAGGTCGCCGGAGCCCGGCTCGTCCGCCTCCAGTGCTACGAAGGCGTGGACGAGTCACGGGCGCTGTACGAGTGGAACCACGCCAAGCAGCTTCTGCGCATCACCGCGGGCCGGGACGAGACGTGGGACGAGACGCGCACGGACATCTTCTCCGAGGAGTTCCTGCTGCCGCGCCCTCTGCTGACCGCCATCCGCGGCGACGATCCGAAGGTCCTGCTGATCGACGAGATGGACAAGGCCGACATCGAGGTCGAGGGCCTGCTGCTCGAAGTGCTCAGCGACTTCCAGGTCACCGTCCCCGAACTGGGCACGATCACGGCGACCAGCCGCCCCTTCGTGGTGCTCACCTCGAACGCGAGCCGTGAACTGTCCGAGGCACTGCGCCGCCGCTGCCTCTTCCTCCACATCGGCTTCCCCGACGAGGAGCTGGAGCGCAGGATCGTCCGGCTGAAGGTGCCCGGACTCGACGAGGCACTCACCGAGTCCGTCGTCCGGGTCGTCGGGGCGCTGCGCGAGATGGACCTGCGGAAGGCCCCCTCCGTCGCCGAGACCATCGACTGGGCGCGCACCCTGCTCGCGCTGGGCGCCGGCACCCTCGACGAGCACGTCGTACGCGACAGCCTCGGCGTGATCCTCAAGCACCAGGACGACGTACTGAAGGCGGCGGCCAAGCTCGACCTGGGCGCCGTGTGAACGCCGCCGTGCCGGCGGACGGTGCCGCGGACCGGCTGACCGGACTCGTCGGCGCACTGCGCTCGCACGGCGTGCGGATCGGCACCGGCGAGACCGTGGACGCCGCGCAGGCGGTGGCGGCGCTGGGCTTCGCCTCGATCAGCCTGAACGTCGTCAAGGTCGACGGCTCGTTCACCCAGGGCAAGGCGAAGTCCTCGACGTCGAACTCCCAGGGCGGCCCCGGCGGCC
>NZ_JBSFZS010000460.1:0-1666 GCF_053600395.1 Streptomyces sp. NPDC005070
GCATCCCGGACCGCACGGCCCATGACGGTACGAGGATCCCGGCCGTCGGCCTCGGAACCTGGCCGATGGACGACGCACAGGCCGAGGAGGCCGTCAGCCGCGCGCTCGGCATGGGGTACCGGCTCGTCGACACGGCGACCAACTACCGCAACGAGACGGGCACCGGACGGGGCGTCACCCGCTCCGGCGTCCCTCGCGAGGAGATCGTCGTCACCACCAAACTGCCGGGCAGGCACCACGGTTACGAGGAGACGCTCGCCTCGTTCGAGGAGTCGCGCGGCCGTCTCGGACTCTCCTACGTCGATCTCTACCTGATTCACTGGCCCCTGCCCCGCGTGGACAAGTACGTGGACTCGTGGAGGGCGATGATCGAGCTCCGCGACGCGGGGCTGGTGCGTGCGATCGGCGTCTCGAACTTCACGGCCGAACACATCGGCAGGCTGGAGGCCGAGACCGGAGTGCTTCCCTCGGTGAACCAGATCGAGCTCCATCCCCTGCTTCCCCAGGAGGAGTTGCGTGCCTTCCACGCCGACAAGGGCATCGTCACGGAGAGCTGGAGCCCCCTGGGCCGTGGCTCCCGGCTCCTCGGCGACCCCGGGGTCGGGAAGATCGCCGAGGCACACGGCGTCACGCCCGGTCAGGTCGTGCTGCGCTGGCACACACAGCTCGGCGCGGTGCCCATCCCCAAGTCCGCCGACGCCGGGCGTCAACGGGAGAATCTCGACCTCTTCGGATTCGAGCTGTCCCCCGCCGAGATGACGGCCGTGGCCGACCGCCCGCGACGACGCCTCGGCGGGGACCCCACGGCACACGAGGAGTTCTGAGGCCCCGGAGCCCCGCTCCTACCAGGTCTCCGCGGCGGGGTGAGCGTGCGTCGTACGCCGCGTGCTGCCGGACGCGGTGCCACGGTCCGCTCATTGCATGACTTCGGGTACCCATCGCGCTCCGCCGGGGTGCCGTGCGACGCCGTGCGGGTCATCGTGGAGGGGTCTTGCGAGTGATGGGGGAACCGGCATGCCGATGCTGCTGATCAAGGGGTCGTACAGAATCGTCGGGGCCAGCCCCGACGGCGACTCGGTTCGCTTCGTCCCGGACGATCCCGGGGAGTGGGACCTGCTGCGAGGACGGAAGGTGCGCCGCAATCTGGCCGGCGGGGCCCAGCTCCGGCTGGACGGCATCGACACCCTGGAGACCCACTACCGGCCGCCGCACGGGCCCGAACTCCATCAGCCCGCGCCGTACGCCGGTCAGGCCGCGGACGCGCTGCTCGACTGGCTGGGTTTCGAGGAGGTGGAGCGCGGTGCGAACGGAATCGTCAGGCACAGTACGCCCGAGTCCGTACCCGGCTACATCCTGACGCGCAGCGCGGACGTCCACGGGCGCTGTGTGGCTCTCGCGGGCCGCGGAACCGAGGCCCCGGGTGTCAGTGGGACGCTCGTCACCGTCACCGCCGAGCACCTGCGGCAGACCGCCAACCATCATCAGCTCGCCGAGGGCCTGGCCTACCCCACGTTCTACCGCGACCTCTACGTCGGCCTCCGGCGGGAGCTGTCCGGGGCGGCGCGGCAGGCCCGCCAGGACGGACTCGGGCTGTGGCCGTCCGACCAGACCCAGAGCGGGGCGAAGGTGGAGGGCCCGGCCACGCTGACCGAGTCCGCGGTGCTGC
>NZ_JBSFZS010000461.1:0-1656 GCF_053600395.1 Streptomyces sp. NPDC005070
CAGCGGGCCCGGAGTCGGGAAGCATGGTGCGCTGGACGAGCTGCATGACGGGGAGGCTGAGCGGGGCCGCGGCCAGATAGCCGGCCAGCCGCCCGCTCGCCCGCTGCGACGCGCTGGGGCGGTGTCATCTGATCGACAGCCGAGAGGATCTGGCGGGCGAGGCCAGTACCCTCGCCGGTGAGTGAACGCAGCACCAGAGCCTTGATGTTGGCGGGAAGCAGATACGCGGTGCCTGACGTCCTCCACAGCTCCGACCAGAAACGCTCTCCCGCTTTGGTGGGGGCCGGCAGCGCGGCCAGCAGCCCGAGGAGATGACCGGTGGCCGCATAGCCGTCGGAGTGGGCAGCTGCGACGACCGCGATGCCGGCGACGCGCTCCACATCGAGGCGGCCTGCCTCGACATGCGCAGCCAGACCCAACTGATATTCCACCTGGTTCGTGAGCGGGGCGGATACGTGGGGACGGACCTCAGGAAGCATCGACGATCCTTGCGCGTAGGCGGGCGAAATACCGGTCGGAAGTTCTGATCGTTCCCATGAAGAGCTGGTCTACTCAGGTGTGGCAAGCCCAATTGACCCCAGGAGTAACGGGCTTGCAGCACCACCAGTTGCCGAGTACCAGGCGGTGGGCGGTGCGCACGGCAGTAGCGAGCGACCTCTCAGAACGCCGTCCGGTGTCGTCTTCTAGCATGCCTCCATGATCACCGGTGGCGCCCAGGAATCCGAGGGAGGGCGAGAAGCTGTGTCCCGTGACGCTGCTGAAGTCGAATACATGGACGTCGCCTCACGGCGTGGAGAGAGCCGCGAGGACGGCCCGTCCGTCGAGTCGCAAGCCGACGAAGCAGCAGGGGAAGCCCGCCCGGTCGCTGCTCTGGTAGATCGGGCGGCCGAACTGGTCGAGCCGGTCAAGCCGAGGCTGCGTGGCTGGCTGCATGCGGGCATGGTTCCCCTCTCGCTGATCGCCGGCGTTGTACTCATCTGCCTGGCCCGCACCCCGCAGGCGACGGTGGCCTGCGCCGTGTACTCGGTCACCGCCTGGATGCTGTTCGCAACGAGCGCCGTCTACCACCGCGGCACCTGGGGATCACTGGGGGAGGCACTCCTGCGACGCCTCGACCACGCCAACATCTTCCTCATCATCGCTGGCACCTGCACCCCGCTGGCCGTGCTTCTCCTCCGGCCGGAGCAGCGGTCCGTACTGCTGTGGATCGTGTGGGCAGGCGCACTGGCCGGCATCGCGTTCCGGGTGTTCTGGGTCGCAGCCCCGCGCTGGCTGTACACGCCGTGCTACCTGGCCCTGGGGTGGGCGCCGGTGCGGTATCTGCCCGATTTCCTGCACACCGGGGGAGTGGCCGTACTCGTTCTGATCGTGGCGGGCGGTCTTCTCTACAGTGCGGGCGCGGTCGTCTACGCCCTCAAGCGGCCTGACCCCTCACTGCGTTGGTTTGGCTTCCACGAGGTGTTCCACGCCCTGACGATCGCCGCCTTCGCGGCGCACTACGTCGCCATCTCCCTGGCCGTCGACCTTTGATCTTGGCCGGTGCTTCGGCGTTTACGCCGGGGGCGAAGGCCGTCTCAGAGCTGCTCTGACCCGCACGTGAGCAGGGGTCCGCAGTGTTCGCCTCAGCCCGTCACGTGGGGCGCTTCTGGTTCTCGA
>NZ_JBSFZS010000462.1:0-1654 GCF_053600395.1 Streptomyces sp. NPDC005070
GGCCCGCCTGCTGGTGCCGCACCTGTACTTGTGGAAGTCCGCCAAGTGGGTGCGCGAACTGCGACTCACTGTGCAGGACGACCCGGGCTTCTGGGAGTCTGCTGGCTACCACAACTACGGCGACCCCTGGCGCGAGCAACGTACCTGGGGCGACTGACCATGCCCCTCGCCTGGCGATCGGCCCGCCTGCACAGCAGCAGTTCCCAGACGCCTACGGCTCGTTCGCTGCACTTCGCCGTCCCTGGCTGGCCCGGTCACCTCGCGGGCCAGCATGTCGATGTACGCCTGACGGCCGAGGACGGCTACCAGGCCGTACGCAGTTACTCCCTTGCCGCGCCTGCCGATGGCGACTGCATCGAATTGGGTGTCCAAGCCGTGATTGGTGGCGAGGTGTCGCCTTATCTGGCCGATCAGTTGTCGGTTGGCGCCGAGGTAGAGATCCGTGGCCCGCTCGGCAACTGGTTCGTGTGGCGCCCTGACCAGACCGGTTCAGTGCTGTTGGTCGCGGGCGGGTCCGGCATCGTGCCCCTGACTGCGATGATCCGCGCTCGCCGGCAGGCACAGCCAGAGGCTACATTCCACTTGCTGTACAGTGCCCGCACGCCGCAGGACATCTGGTACGGCAACGAACTCGCCAACGTCGTAACGGGCTTGGAAGTCGAGTTCCTCTACACCCGACAGGCTCCGCCCGACAACTCTCGAGGCCCGGGCCGCCTCAAACGCACCGATCTGGAAAGGCCACTTGCCCGGCTGACCCGCACCTGTCTGGTGTACGTCTGCGGCCCCACCGGCTTCGTGGAGACGGCCGCCAATCTGCTGGTGGACCTGGGGCAGGATCCCGCCACCATCCGAACCGAGCGTTTCGGCTGACCGGAGCTCCTCATGGCAGAGAACATCACCCATCATCTCGACGGCAACAGCCTGGCTGGCCCGCTCTCGGAGATTTTCGCCGTGGAGACGACCTCGGCCTGGTGGCGCTGCCCCGAATGCACCCGCTCGGGACCGCTCGCCCAATTGCACGTCTACGGCCCCGCACCAGGCCTTACCGCTCGATGCCCGGGCTGTGCGCACGTCGCGCTGAGGCTGGTCAAAGAGGGCGACCACATATGGCTGAGCCTGGGCGGCGGCACAGGGGCATTCCGCTTTCGTACGGCGTGACGACGGATCCAGTCCGCCCACACCGGGGCCTTCGTCCACTGGGAGCAGTACCGGCAGGCGGTTGCTCCGGGTGAATGCACGGATGCACGTCGGAATGCGGGCTTTTCGTGCACTGTCGCGACCGGCTGTCGATCACCTCGTTCCATTCTCCGGGTAACGTCCAGGCATGAGTCATCCGCACCCCGAGTTGAAAGCCGCTCCGCCCCTTCCCGAAGGAGGGCTGCGGGTCATCGCCCTGGGCGGCCTGGGCGAGATCGGCCGCAACATGACCGTCTTCGAGCACGCCGGCAAACTGCTCATCGTCGACTGCGGCGTGCTGTTCCCCGAAGAGACCCAGCCCGGCGTAGACGTAATCCTTCCGGACTTCACCTCCATCCGGGACCGGCTGGACGACATCGTGGCCGTGGACGTCGCCGAGATCGGCCCGGACGGAGCGGCGCGGCGGGTCCTCGTCCGCGCCGACGGAACCGAACGCCTCGGAGAACCGGTCACCGGG
>NZ_JBSFZS010000463.1:0-1644 GCF_053600395.1 Streptomyces sp. NPDC005070
GCCGGCGGCGCCCGCGAGTGCCGTTCCCGGCCCGCGGCCCGCGGCGTGTTCCCGGCCCGCGGCCGGCGGCGGTGGCGCTCCGGACCGGCGGGCGTTCCGGGCCCGTGGCGGCGGTGGGTGGCGGTGGAAGTTGCCGGGTGGCGGGTGGTGGGGGAGTCTGCGGCGTCCGGAAACCGTCTTCAAGGTCTGGTCGTGGGTTTCTGTTGGTGGCCGGTTCGTGTCGCTGTTCTGCCGCCCCTTCGGGTGGTTCGCCCTGTTTTCGGTGCGTTGACACGTGTGTCTTGCGGCTGCCTCGAGTCTGCGTCCACCCCCGGCGGGGCGGGCTCCCCGAGCATTGACATACCGCTCATGCTGTTTTTTACTGGGGGGGTCGGGGGACCGTCGCGGACGGTGCCGGTGAATGGGGGAGAGCGCGTGGACATCGATGTACTGGGCACACTCGCCGTGCGGTACAACGGCGTGTCCATCACGCCCACGGCTCCCAAGCCCCGTCAGGTGCTCGCCCTGCTGGCGCTGCGGGCCGGCCAGGTCGTCCCGGTGGGGGTGCTGGCCGAGGAGCTGTGGGGGGCCAGGCCCCCGCGCAGTGCCCGCGCCACCTTGCAGACCTACATCCTGCAGCTGCGCGAACTCATCTCCGCCGCCCTCGACAGCAGCTGCCGGAACCAGAACCAGGGTGAGGGCCGGGGCCGGGCCGAGGGTGAGGGCCAGGACCAGAGCCAGGGCCGGGGTGAGGGTCGGGGTGTGGGTGGGGGGCGTCGGCAGGCCAAGGACGTGCTGCTGACCGTGCCCGGCGGCTATCTGCTCAAGAGCGGTGACGGCGTCAGCGACGTACGGCGGTTCGAGCGGCTCGCCGGCAGCGGGTACCGGGCCATGGACGCCGAGGACTATCCCCAGGCCGCCCGGCTGCTGTGCCAGGCGCTGGAGCTGTGGAGCGGTCCCGCGCTGGCCGACGTCCACACCGGCCCCCAGCTGCGCACCGAGGCCAAGCGGCTGGAGGAGAGCCGGCTGTGTGCCCTGGACCAGCGTGTCGAGGCCGATCTGCGCCTGGGCCGTCACCGCGAGCTGCTGGCCGAGCTGACCGTGCTGATCAACCAGTACCCCATGCACGAGAGCCTGTGCGGCCAGTACATGCTCGCCCTCTACCGTTCCGGGCGCCGTGGCGAGGCACTGGACGCCTACCAGCGGCTGCGTGCGACCCTGGTGCGCGCGATGGGCCTGGAGCCCTCGCCCGCCCTGGCCAAACTGCAGCGCTCCATCCTGATGTCGGGCCCCGACACCCTCCCGGCCCGGCCCGCGGCGGGCGCCGGCGTGGCCCGCGTGGGCTGACACACCCCGCACCCCGCACCCCGGGCCCCGCACCCCGGCCGGCCGACCCCGGCCTCCGGTGTCTGGGCCGCTCTCCACCAGGAATCGAGCACCGCTCGGCCGTGGCCGTGCAGCGTTGATCACACCGGGAGGAGGAGATCGCGCATGTCGTCGTCGCAGCGGAAACACTCCGCCCGGCACACCGCCCGGGTCGCGGCTCCCGCCGGCGTCGTCTACGGCCTGCTCGCCGACGCTCCGCGCTGGCCGGTCCTGCTGCCCGCTTACGTCCACGTCGAACGCGTCGACGCCGACGCCGCGGGCGACCGTCTGCGGCTGTGG
>NZ_JBSFZS010000464.1:0-1641 GCF_053600395.1 Streptomyces sp. NPDC005070
GCGTCGATCCGTGCAGGAAGCAGGAAGCAGGAAGCAGGAAGCAGGAAGCAGGAAGCAGGAAGCAGGAAGCAGGAAGCAGGAAGCAGGAAGCAGGAAGCAGGGAGAGGGAGAAGTCATGAAGGAATTCCTGGTCGAGTTGACCACCACCGCGCCCGAGGGCACCGCGCCGGCGGAGGTCGACAGGCGACGTGCCGCCGAAGCCGTACGGGCCAGGGAACTTGCCGCCCAGGGGCGGCTGTTCCGGCTGTGGCGTCCGGTGGGAGAGCTCCGCAGCATCGGCGTGTGGCGGGCCGAGGACGAGGCGGAGCTGCGGGAAGAGGTCCTCGGAAGTCTGCCCCTGTGGCCCTGGATGACCGCGGTGATCACCCCGTTGGAGTCGCACCCCAACGACCCGGGCCGGACGGCCTGAGCCGACCCGAACGGCACCGCTCGGGCGGCGACGACCGCCGCCGAGCGAGGTGCCCAGCGCCTACCTGCGAATCGAGGAAGTTCTGATGGAGAGCACGGAAGCACAGCGATCGGTCCTGCGCGGGGTCATGGATCGATGGAAGGCGGCGGTCGACGCGCACCGGCCCGAGGAGGTGGCCGCTGGGTTCACCGAGGACGCGATCTTCCAGGGGCTGCATCCCTACAGCGTCGGACGCCCGGGCGTCGCCCAGTACTACGACTCCCAGCCGCTCGGCCTGACGGCGGAGTACGAGGTGCTGGAGACCCGCGCACTCGCCGATGATGTCCTGCTCGGATACCTCAGCGTCGACTTCTCGTTCACGGACCGGCCCATGGTTCCGGTCAGTCTCGGCGTCGTGCTCAGGCGTATCGAGGGTGAGTGGTACATCGGGCACTACCAGGTCGCCCGGCGCGACTGACACATGGCGGGGCCAGGGGGGAAACACGGTGAGCGGTGACGAGCCGGTGCGTCCTTGACGGCGCACCGGCTCGTTGCCTGTTCCGTGCCGTCGCTCAGGGGGCGGCCGTCCGGGGGGCGCTCTTCTTCCGGGCGCGATACGCGGCGGCCTTGAACCTGTTGCCGCAGGACTCCATGCCGCACCACTGCCGGCGTGTGCCGCGGGAGCGGTCGACGTAGACGCGAGTGCACTCAGGGTTCTCGCACTCCCTCAGCAGGGGTACGTCCGGACCGCTGAGCAGCTCGACGGCGGCCCGGGCGACGGTGGACAGCGCCTGTTCCGCGCTCGCCTCTGTTCTGCGCCCGGCACGGGTGAGCTGCGGCGTCGCCGGAGGCTTGCGCGCGGCGCCGTTCAGCACGCTCAGCGCCGTTTCGTCGTATTCCTGCTCGAGGCGACGGGCCGTGACGAGCTCGTAGATCGCCTCCCGCAACGTCTTGGCGTGCTCGACGTCGGCATGGCCGCCGGGTGCGACGGCGTCGACGAGCCCGGACTCCACGAACCAGGCGTCCAGCCGGTCCGGCGCCGAGAACATCTCGAAGCGGACCGTACGCCGTGCGCGCAGGGTCGCGGCGAAGTCGAGTGCCGGGTGGCCGCAGACGAAGGCATGCTCGTGATTCACATCACCATTCTGGCAGGTGACGCGCAAGCGCGGCAACAAGTGCAAGGAAGCTCGCTGCCCCGGCCTGGCACGTACTGGGCAGCTTTGCGGTCTGGTAGCGGTGCTTCTGATGGCAGC
>NZ_JBSFZS010000465.1:0-1635 GCF_053600395.1 Streptomyces sp. NPDC005070
GCCAGGATCATCGACACGGCCCGGGGCATCGGGACCGGCCGCCTTCAAGTGGAGGTCGGCGGTGAGGCGGCACGCAACGCCGAGGACAAGTCGGGGCCGACCGCCGAGCTCGCGGGCATCGTCGCCGCCCTGGTGATTCTCGTGCTGCTCCTCGGTTCCGTGCTCGCGGCCTCCCTGCCCCTGATCACCGCGCTCTTCGCGGTCGGCGGAGCCATCGGGCTGATCCTGCTGGCCTCGCACGTCTTCACCGTCGCGGACTTCACCCCGCCCATCCTGATGCTCGTCGGACTCGGTGTGGGCGTCGACTACGCCCTGCTGATCTTCTACCGCTACCGCCAGGAACTCCTGGCCGGTGCCGAGCCCGCCGACGCGGGCCGCAGGGCCCTCGACGCGGCCGGCCGGACGGTCTTCTTCGCCGGTTGCACCGTCATCGTCGCCCTGCTGGGACTGGTCGCGCTCGGGCTCGGTTCCCTGCAGGGCATCGCCCTCGCCGTGGCGGTCACCGTGCTGATCACCATGGCCGCCTCACTGACCCTTCTGCCCGCCCTGCTGGCCCTGTTCGGCGAGCGGATCCGGCGCCAGGTGCTCAGGCGGCGGGACAGGACCACCGCGCGGGGCCGCACCGAGGGCGACCGCTGGCGTGCCATGGCACGGGTCGTGCAGCGCCGTCCCGTGCCGACCCTGCTGGTGGGTGTGATCGCTCTGCTGGCCCTGTCCGCACCGGCGCTGAGCATGCGTCTGGGCTTCGCGGACTCCGGCAACGACCCCGCGGAAACCACTTCCCGCCACGCGTACGACCTGCTCGCCGAGGGGTTCGGGCCCGGTTTCAACGGTCCGCTCATCGTCCTGGTCGAGGGTGAACAGACCGCCGGCACGGTGGTACGGGCGGCGCTGGCCAGGACCGAGGGCGTCGCGGAGGCGAGCCCAGCGCTGCCCTCCGGGGACGGCGCCCTGTCCACGGTGTTCGTCTACCCGACGACCTCTCCACAGGACGAGGGCACCGTCGGCCTCGTACACCGTCTGCGCGACGACGTCGCCCCGCCCCTGGAGCGGGAGACCGGTGCCCGGATCCTCGTGGGCGGTGCCACCGCCGCCTCCCAGGACGTCTCCGAAACACTCGCCGACCGGCTGCCCCTCTTCGTCGCCGTCGTCGTCGGGCTCTCCTCGCTCCTCCTCCTACTGGTCTTCCGCTCCCTGTGGATCCCCGTGAAGGCGGCCGTCCTGAACCTGCTGTCCATCTCCGCCGCCCTCGGCGTCATCACACTCGTGTTCCAGCACGGCTGGTTCGGCGCGCAACCGGGGCCGGTCGAAGCCTTCATCCCCGCTCTGATCTTCGCGATCGTCTTCGGGCTGTCCATGGACTACGAGGTCTTCCTCGTCTCACGCATCCACGAGGAATGGACACGCACCAAGGACCACGCCCGTTCGGTGCGTGAAGGGCTGGCGTCCACCGGCAAGGTGATCACAGCGGCCGCGGCCATCATGGTCGTCGTCTTCGCCGCCTTCGTGCTCAGCTCCGACCGGATGCTCCAGCAGTTCGGCCTCGGTCTCGCCGTCGCCATCCTGCTCGACGCGGTGGTGACCACCTCCTCACCCTGTTCTCGGTGGGGGGCCTGTTCCTCGTCGCGCTCGCGG
>NZ_JBSFZS010000466.1:0-1627 GCF_053600395.1 Streptomyces sp. NPDC005070
CGTCCAGCAGCCGGACCCGCAGGCAGCGTGAGCCAGGAATCCCCCTGCTTCAGCTGGGGGAGGATTCAATAACTGACCCGAACGCACCTACTGAAGTCCAGGGTCCACTCCTAGCGTGAACTGCGATCAACTAGATGATCCCTGTCGCCAGGAGGACTCCTTGTCCCGAAGAGGCCGGATGCAACGAATCGCCATTGCTGGGTCGGCGACGCTCGTAGCGCTCGGGCCTACCGTCGCCAGAGCTGCCGATGAGCCAGATTCCGGTCCCGTCGAGCAGGAGGTGTCGGCGTCCCTGGACGGCGCAGCCAGCGACACGGTTTTCTGCACGTACCGTGCGGAGAAGCCGAATTACAGCGCCAACAAGATGACTGGCGTGGGCGGGATCAAGAGCTGCACACCTCATGCGCCGTTCTCGTGCAACAGCGAGTCGGAGATCGAGTGGTACAACCCCGGCCCGGGCCGGTGGCTTACCGTGGCGCAGTCCAGCCGCCAGTACGCCTGCCCGCCGCCGTACCGGACGACCACGGCTTCCTTCACCTGCGAGTACCGGAGTTCGGATCCGCTGTACAGCTACCGCACACGCGTGATCGGCTCCATCTACTACGGCGAGACCGCGAACGCGGACGTGAGCGGAGCCGTCCTGAAGGCCCGCTGCCTCTAACCCCCGCACAGCCCTGATCCGATCGACGAAGGCGAGACCGACCACCGTGGACGTCTGGACGGCGTGTGTGACGTGCAGCGAGCGGATCCTGGAGGCCGTGGACCGTATCCCCGGGGAACGCGTCGACCGCTTCGAGCGGTTCCGGACCTGGTCGATGGCCCCCGCCACCGCAGAGGCACTGCTGAAGACGCTGCTCACCTTGAGCATCCACGCCCTCGTCCTGGACGCGGTCGCCCAGGGAGAAACCGGCACTGAAGCCCTGGTGCAACGGCTTCGGCTCGCGGACATCGAAGCCACGGCTACCACACGCCCCTCACACGAGCTCCTTGCCGGCCTGCCACGCCTCGACGAGGACGACCAGCTTCACGTCGACGCTCTTCGGGTGCTCATCTACGACGACGCATCGGCCCTGCACCTGGCCCGCTTGAGCCAGATGGTCCGCATCTGCCTGATGAACGTCGCCGCTGCCCTGCCTACCAGCGATCCGGTCTGCGCCGACATTCGCTGAGGTCAGCCAAGGGCCAGTGTCACGGTCGGCGGACGTCTGTCGGTCCCGCCGCCGCACGCCCGGCGCGCGAGCCGCCGTGAACGAGTCCGGCCGGGCAGACAGTGCTGCGGCGGCGTCTGCTGATGCTGTCTGCGTGGTTGTGGTGGCATCCGTTCTGGTCACAGCCGGGGAGCGGGTGGAGTTGCGCAATCGGGTCCGGACCTGGCGTGCGCAGAGAACGGGCGACCTGCGCACCTGACCGAGCGGGAACAGATCCTGCGCATCATCCGTCAGTCCATAGGACCGTGGGGGCTGACCGTCGTGCTGCCCCGGCTGTGCGGACGGCCGGGGGCCAGTTCGTGAACGCGGCGACTGTCGGCGGTGCCTGGTGGAGCCCTTGCAGCCCGAAGCGTGACGACGTCTTCCCGCCGTCGTTGACCAGCACGACTCCATAGACCGGGCTCCGGGGATGTCTTCAC
>NZ_JBSFZS010000467.1:0-1623 GCF_053600395.1 Streptomyces sp. NPDC005070
GTGACGCCCACCCGCGTCGACGTCGTGGAGATACGCAGACCGTCGACGTACTTGAGGCACGTCGACAGCCGACGTCCGTGACCAGCCGTCGCGGTGGGAGCCTGCGCCTCACCTCTAGGGAGCGCAGTGTTTGACGATCCTGGATGTAACAGTTACTGTTTCAACCGTTGATGGGGGCCGTGATAACGGCCCGAGGGCTACCGCCAGTGACGCTGGGATGCCCCTCATTTCCGACCACCGAAGAGCGATGTCCATAGAGGAGTCACGGTGGATCAGCCGGCCATCAGAGCTGGGTCACTTCGGATTTCTCCGCAACCGACATGGGGTCCGCGTCCTGTGGCCTCTTGATGCCGCCGGAAGGGTTCGCTCTGTGCCACCGCTTACTCCAACGAGCGCCTGCGTCGGCGAGACTCGCCGCGGTCGCGTAAGAGGGGGCAAGCAGCTTACGGTTGCAGGGGGCGGAAAAGCGTGAGCGTGCGAACATCGCATCCGGTAAGTGGGTGAATTATGCTCACGCTTCGCTCAGGGGTAATCGCCGCCTTAAGCGATTCAGCAAACTCGCTGCGCCGGTAGTCTCGTCGTGGCCGACCACCAGGAAAAACTATGAGCAGCAACATCCAGGCCATGATCGCAAACGTCTCTGTGGAAAACCTTGACGACGCAATCCCTTTCTACAAGGAATTGGCGGGCACCGAGGAAGTTCGCCGATTTCCCTACCGGGAACTGGAGTTGGCGCTAGTGGGACCGTTCCTTCTCTACTCTGGGCCGGTGGAGAATTATGTGTCCCAGACCGCAACGGTCCTCGTCGGCTCCTTGGATCCGGTACTCGACGCCCTCGGCAAGGTAGGCGCGGAAATCCTCGAAGAACCGAATGAGGTTCCCAACGGTACTCGAATTGTCGCCCGTCACCTCGACGGCTCCGTCTTCGAATACCTGAAGCTCCGCGTATGAGGTAAATGAGGTTGGCAACTAGCCCGAAGATTGACTCCGACGCCTGAAATAGGTCACCTGGATTCAACTTCAGATAACTTCGAAACTCGACCAGGCGGGCCATAACTATTGGGGTTGCCGAGGCGATTCTTGTCGTCTCGTCAACATAATCTGCTATAGGCCGTCATCCAGGAAGGACTGGGAATGGGAACATCAGAGAATCAGCATTTCGAATTTTCCCTCCACAACATCACGACTTCAGTCAATGACATTGACGCATCCGTCGATTGGTGGAACCGTGTATTCGGCCTAAAGCTGGTAGCCAAGTCCCGGTTCGAAGCGATCGGCGCAGAAGTAGCCTTCTTGGAAGGTCCCGGGTTCCAGCTCGAACTCCTGCAACCGTCGGATGGTTTCCAACTGCCGGAGGTGACCGCAGATCCCCCGGCTCACGTCCAACTCATCGGCAACAAAGCCCTGGTGTTCAAGGTGAGCGACCTGGGCGCCGTGACTCAGACCTTCCGCGATCTCGGGGTCACTATTGTCTGGGAAATGATGGACCTGGGTGACGGGAGCGTGTCGACCGCCATCCGCGACAATTAGGGCTACCTGCTCAAGTAGTCGCCTTCGCACAGTAGTTACGTCCTGGAGCAACTGCTTCCACGAGGAGCACAGCCCGGCCGCAGTGGCCGCACC
>NZ_JBSFZS010000468.1:0-1620 GCF_053600395.1 Streptomyces sp. NPDC005070
CGCATTGGTTGTCATGATCGTGGAACGTGGGGCGCCCGGGTGCTATTCCGGGCGCCCGGGTGCGGTGGGAATCGATGTTCGGTCCAGTTCCAGCGCGCCCACCGTCTGGTCGCCGCTGGTCTCTCCGGTCGGCCGGAATCCCAAGGTCCGGTAGAACTCCCCGGGGCCGTCCTCTCCGGGATGCCAGGTGGTGGTCAGGCGCGTGCCTCCGCGCCGCCGGATCTCCGCGGCCACCGACCGCACGGCGAAGCGTCCGTAGCCCCGGCCCTGCCGTCCCGCCGCGATGTTGAGGCGCCAGAGGCCGGAGCGGAAGTCGGTGCCGTCGCCGGTCCAGTCGATGTCGAAGAAGGCCATGAGGAATCCGACGACCTCGTCGCCGTCGCAGATGAGCCGGGGCCAGGCGATGCCGGGGTGCACGTAGGCCTCGGCGAGTGACTTCACCACGGGTGCCACCGCGTGTTCCTGGTCGGGCCGGACTCTCAGGTCGATGGCGGTCTCGAAGTTGTCAGGGGTGATCTCTTGCAGGTGCGGCGAGACGGGCATGCCCGAACTCTATGCAGGCGGGGCGGGGCCTGAGCGGGGCGGGTTTCTCCTCGGCGTCGGCGTCACCCTCGGCAGGCGTCATGTCCTCGCCGCCGCGGCGGACTTGAGCTTTCGGCGTCGCGTGTACAGGGCCAGGGCGACGGCGAACAGCGGGATGGCGACGGCAGCGCCGGTGTAGAAGCCGGGGGTGGCCCAGGCCGGGCCCGGCCACACGAACACGACGACGTCCGCCACATCGTCCGTCGGCGTGGTGTCCCGGCTGGGGCGGGCGGGGTCGCCGTCCGAGACCGTGACGTGGCCGCCGCGATCGGCGCGGTCCTTGTCGATGCGGAGGGTGAAGGGGAAGGTCGTCGTGGCCCCCACGGCTTCGACGCGAGCCGTGCACACGTACCGTCGGGCACTCGGCTGCCTCGCGGACGCTTCGGCCAGAGGCGTGTCATCGGTGGTGACGGCCCGGCAGTCCTGGTCGATCACCTCCTCGTCTCTTTCGAAGCCGTAAGGCGACTCCACGACCGTGGTGCCCTCCGGGACCGTGAAGACGACGTTCACCGTGGTCGGCAGCGAGCCGGGTCCGTTGTTGCGCACGCCGATCCGCACGGTGGTCAGACTGCCGACGGGACCGCGGGCCGTGTCGGCGACCGCCGCGAGCTCGCTCCGGTTGCGCACCGGCACACGGAGCACCTGTTGTTCGTCCCCGGCCTTGTCCGGCACAGCGGGGTCGGCCTCGGTCGCCGGGACGAGCTGCAAGGGTGTCCCGTCGCCCGGCCGGTACCGTGAGGTGATCTCGGCCGGGGGCACGTACTCGGTGCCGATGGCGGCAGCACTCACGTCGACGGTCGGATAGCCGGCGTCCCGCGCGGCTCGCAGGTGTTCGGGAGCGGCCAGGCTGTAGGACCGGCCGGGCGGAATGACGATGTCGTCGGCGAGGAGCCGGCACCACGCCGAAGTACGCCCTCGATAACGGCAGTTGCGGTGCCGGTCGCCGATGGTGATGCCGTCGTGGGTTTCCAGGCTCAACGCCACTCCGTGGGCGGGCACGTCACCGATGTTGCGTACGGTCAGACGGACCGCGAGGCT
>NZ_JBSFZS010000469.1:0-1619 GCF_053600395.1 Streptomyces sp. NPDC005070
AGCAGCGGAACGGCCAGCCAGGGCAGCACCCGCCCCCGGGAGGCGGTGCGGGTCCGTGGGCCGGTGGGATGTGCGGGGGTCATCCGGTGACCGCGCGGCCCTGGAGAGGTTCACCGCGTGGGCGGGCGAGCGACGCGAGGACCGGCTGTCGGTGCTCTTCACCCCGTGGGGCGAGGGACTGGTCCGCTCCTGGTACCGCCGTGCCCTCGTGGAACTGTCGCACCGGTCCCACATCAAGCGGGTGGCCATCCAGACGAACCTCAGTTGCCGCACCGACTGGCTGGAGGCAGCGGACCGGGACACGGTGGCGTTGTGGTGCACGTACCACCCGGGGCAGACACCGCACGACCGGTTCGTCGCCAAGACACGGCAGCTCGGCGAGCTGGGCGTCCGCTTCAGTGTCGGCGTCGTCGGTCTGCCCGAGCACCGGGAACCGGCGCGCAGACTGCGCGCGGAACTCCCGGAGCACGTGTATCTGTGGGTGAACGCCGCCGAAGGACACACCTACACGGACGAACAGGCGGACGATTGGACCGCGCTCGACCCGCTGTTCCCCTTCAGCCGCCATCCGCACCGGTCGGCAGGGCTGCCCTGCCGCACCGGTGAGTCGGTCATCTCGGTGGACGGCGACGGGAGGGTGAGCCGCTGCCACTTCGTGCGGACCGGACTGGGCCGGCTGTACGACGGCTCCTACCGTGCCGCGCTCGCCCCGCGCCCCTGCCCCCTGACCGTGTGCGGCTGCCACATCGGCTACGTACACCTGGAGACGCTGCCGCTGTACGACGTCTTCGCGGGCGGCGTCCTGGAACGCGTGCCGCGGGCGCTGCCCGACCGGGGCCGGGCGCTGCTTCCCGTGATCCCAGCGGCCGGCTCCGGCTGAGAGCCGGCCGCGCGGCGGCCGCCGTCCGTCCGGGGTGGTGTCAGTCGTGGCGCCGTCGGGCGAGGTAGACGGTGTTGGCGGCCGTCCCGCCTTGGAGCGGGTTGTCGAAGTCCACGACGTGTGCCGCGGTGTCCGTGAAGACCTCCGCGAGCACCGAGCCGAACTCGTCGTCCGGCGGGTCGTTCGACCACAGCGCGAACACACCGCCGGGATGGAGCAGTTCGGTCAGGGCTGTCAGACCGGCTCGGGTGTAGAGCACGGCGTGGGCGGGGTGCAGCACATGGCGCGGCGAGTGGTCGACGTCCAGGAGGATCGCGTGGAAACGGCGGCCGGGGGTGTCGGGGTCGAGGCCTCGCGGCGTGCCGGTGGTCATCGCGAAGAAGTCCCCGCGCACCAGCCGGCACCGGGGGTCGGACGCCAGTCCGGCACCGAGAGGCACGAGCCCGCGCCGGTGCCAGTCGATCACTTCGGCCAGGGTGTCGACGACGATGAGCGAGCGCACGCGCGGATCGTCCAGGGCCGTCCTGGCCGTGTATCCGAGGCCGAGTCCGCCCACGACGACGTCGAGCGGGCCCTCGGACAGTTCCGCCAGGCCGAGCCGGGCCAGTTCGATCTCCCCCGTGGTGAAGAGGCTGGACATCAGGTACTCGTCGCCGAGCTTCACCTCGTACACGTCGTCGCCCGAGAGCGGGTCCCGCCGACGGCCATGGGCGACATCAGCCTGCGCCGTCGGCGGGAC
>NZ_JBSFZS010000470.1:0-1615 GCF_053600395.1 Streptomyces sp. NPDC005070
GTCAGGTGGTCGCTCGTCATCAGCGTGACCGACGGCCGCGAGAGCACCCGCTCGCCGTGACGGTGGCCGCCCGCGAGCAGGGTCGAGGCGAAGGCGAGGTAGTCCTCGGCGGTCGAGACGAGCCCGCCGCCGCCTCCTTCGAACACTGGCGGCCGGCTCCACCGCCCGTCGGGGCCGTCCTCGACCACCTGCTCACCGCCGGCGTCGTCCTCGCGCTCGTACGCCGTCGCCAGCCGGTCGGTGCTCTCGCCGCCCACACTGAAGGCGGTGTCCTTCATGCCGAGCGGATCGCAGATCCGCTCGCGCAGGGCGTCCCCGAAAGACATACCTGTCGCCCGGGCGACGAGCACGCCGGTCACGTCGGCGGCGGTGTCGTACATCCAGCGCTCACCCGGGTGATGGACGAGCGGGAGCGTGCCGAGCCGGCGCACCCATTCGTCCGACGGCGGCCGGCCGAGTGCGTCCAGCGCGTCCGCGATCGGGACCGTTCCCGGTTCGGCGGGGACCATGCCGGTGCCGAGGGTGTAGGTCAGCAGATCCCGCAGCGTGATCGGGCGTTCCGCCGGAACGGTGTCGTCCAGTGGTCCGTCGGGATCGGCGAGCACGGTCATGTCCGCCAGCTCCGGGAGGAGGTCGTCGACCGGGTCGTCGAGGCGCAGGGTGCAGTCCTCGACGAGCGTCATGGCACACGCGGCGACGATCGGTTTCGTCATCGAGGCCATACGACAGATCGTGTCGCCCGCCATCGGCGTCTTCGAGCCCGTGCCATCGAACGCGAGCGTGCCCGTCGCTTCGAGGTGCACCTGGCCGTGCCGGGCCAGGACGACCACCATCCCGGGGACGAAGCCGGAGCCGACGTGACGCTCCGCCAGCTCCCGCACCCGGACCAGCCGTTTCGACGAGAAGCCACCGGCAGTCACCTGTCTCCTCCTCGGCCTCGGCCCGTTGGCAACGTACACGTCGCGCGCCGGCCTCACGCTCCGGGAGAGCGGGCCGCGCCGCTTCGTCCATGGACTACTTGCTGACGGCGAAGCGCATCAGGGCATGCTCGTCGCCCTGCTTGATCTTCCCCGTCGTATTGATCACTTCGAGCTTCCAGCCGGTCTCGACCCGCAGCGCCTTGGCCACGGCGCAGCCGTTGTCCTGGGTGAGCAGGCTGGGCCAGATGTCGGCGACCTGCTGCGAGCTTCCGCCGGTCGCGTCGTACACCTTGAAACTGATGTTGCGCGCCTTCTCGAAGGCGCTGCCCTTCTTGTACGCGGCGGCGACGAACACGATCGACGTGATGTGGGGCGGGATCCCGGCGAACTCGACGGTCACCGTCTCGTCGTCGCCGCTCCCGTGCCCGGTCTGGTTGTCGCCGCTGTGGACCAACGAGCCGTTGCCCATGGGGTCGAGGGAGTCGAGACCGGCGAGACGCACCGGGTCGCGGCCCTGCATGGCGATGGCGATCAGATCCAGATCGGTGCCCGTCTTGCGGCGCAGCTTGCCCAGCACCCCGCCACTGCTGCCGGCCGTGGTCGCGCCGCTGGCTCGGCGAGCACATCGCCATGGGCACCAACGTCGACTGCTACCAGCGCGCCGAGGGCCGCTACCGGCTCATGCCCGGCATCAT
>NZ_JBSFZS010000471.1:0-1611 GCF_053600395.1 Streptomyces sp. NPDC005070
CGAAAAGACTACTGCCAACACGAGGGTGATCAGATGCTGTTCACCCTCGGCCGCACGATCGCGAGGAACGGTTCGATGTGACAACGGACGCTGACGGAAAGTGACTCCGAAAGCCCCTTCAGGGCCACACGGACCACAACGCGAGGCAGCGGCCTGGAACACCCGAAGCCGCCGCACTCCGGACGGGCCCGGCGAACGGTCCGCGCATTGGTATGGACCTGACAGGAGCCTCGCACTACCCTCGTTCACGCAACTCTGAGAGCGCTCTCTCCTGCCCTTCGCCCCACTCACCGACCATCGGATCGACGAAAGGCAACCACCGTGAGACGCACCACAGTTCTGCGCATCGCGTTGACCACCGGCCTGCTCGCCGGCGCCGCGACACTCGGACTCACCCAGGCCGCCGCCGGCGAAGCCCCCCTCACCGCCACGGCGTCCCGGGCGCCCGCCTCCTCGGCCGTCCTCTCGGCCATGCAGCACGACCTCGGGCTCACCCGGCAGCAGGCGACCACCCGGCTCGCCCGGGAAACCGCCGCACGCGGCGTCGAGCGCGACGCCCGGCGCGTGGCCGGTGCCTCCTACGGGGGCTCCTGGTTCGACGCCGGGAGCGGCAGACTCGTCGTCGCCGTCACCAAGGCCGCGTCGCGGAATGCCGTGGAGGCGACCGGCGCCCGCGTCACCCTGGTCGAACACAGCCGGCGACAGCTCGACAGCACCATGGCGCGCGTCGACGCGCTCGACGCACCGGCCGGCGTGAGCGGTTGGCACGTCGACCCCCGGGCCAACTCCGTCGTCGTCGATGTGGTGTCCGCACACGAGGATGACAACGATGTCCGGACGTTCGTCGCCCGCGCCCGCGCGTCCGGTCCCGTGGTCGTGCGGCAGACCGGCCAGGCCCCGAGGACGTACGCGGCCGGCACGGTGGGCGGGGACCCGTACTACACCGGCAACGTCCGCTGCTCCATAGGCTTCTCGGTGTACGGGGGGTTCGTCACCGCCGGGCACTGTGCCCAGCCGGGCGCGGGCGTCAGCGGCTGGGACCACAGCTACATCGGCACCTTCCAGGGCTCCTCGTTCCCGGACAACGACTACGCCTGGGTCAACGTGGGCAGCGGCTGGTGGACCGTGCCCGTCGTCCTCGGCTGGGGCACCGTCTCCGACCAGCTCGTCCGGGGCTCCGGCGAGGCACCCGTCGGAGCGTCGATCTGCCGCTCCGGCTCGACCTCCCACTGGCACTGCGGCACCGTCCTCGCGAAGAACGAGACCGTCAACTACAGCCAGGGCGCCGTGCACCAGATGACCAAGACGAGTGTCTGCGCCGAACCCGGCGACTCGGGCGGCTCGTTCATCAGCGGTGACCAGGCACAGGGCGTCACCTCCGGCGGCTGGGGCAACTGCACCAGCGGAGGCCAGACCTGGTACCAGCCCGTGAACGAGATCCTGAACCGCTACGGGCTCACCCTGCACACCGCCTGAACCGACCGCGCCGGCCCGCTCGCACGCCGAGCGGGCCGGCGCACCCACGCGTCGTCCGCCGCACGCGTCGCGGAACGTCGGCACTCGGACCCGGCCCCGGCCCCGGCCCCATCGGGCAGGCGCGGCGGCGCGCCC
>NZ_JBSFZS010000472.1:0-1609 GCF_053600395.1 Streptomyces sp. NPDC005070
GGGCCTGCAATCAGGCTCGCAAGAGCACCGCCGCAAAACATGAGCAATGAGTGCTCACCGTGCTCCGCGCCCGTGGGGCTTAGGTGACGAGGGTGCGGTCAGTCATGCGCGAGGGCAGGCCCAATCGTCCACGTATGGACTGCTCGCCGCGCGGGTGTGTGTCGGCGAAGACTTGCGGCGTTGAACACCTGACGTCGTGAAGAGAGTCGGAAGGTTGTGCCGGCGACCTCGTAGACCGGGCCTGCTACTGCCGCCTGGCCCACCCTGCATCCGTCTCGCGGTCCATGACCACCAAGGTCGAACCCACGATCGACTCGCGCCTCCGCAGTGCACGCGGGACGAACGGCTGTCCCGGTACCCCACAGGAATCCTGTACCCCGAAGGTCAAGAAGCCTCGGTCTACGCTGCTGGCCCGCTCCTTGTTGACGCCAGTGAACTTGGTCGGGTGATGTCGGGCTGCTCGCCGGACGGTGCGCAGGTGGCCTCGGTAGTCCTGGTGCGGTGAGATATTCGCAGGGTGGCGGCTTGACCGGCGTCGAGAGGGCCACGCGGCACCCCGGGCAAGGCCCGCCGGGAGTACGAACGCAGCCGCCCGTTCCGACGTATGCGCAACTGGAGAGTCGGCATCGAGGCCCGCATCAGCCACCTCAAGCGCAGCTTCGGATGCCGCCGCACCCGCCTCCGCCGCCTGGCCGGCGCCCAGACCTGGGCCGGACTCGGGATCTTCGCCTACAACCTCCACCGGATGGCCGTCATCGCCCGGTGAAGGACGATGGCACCCCGACGCCCGACGTCGAACAACCGCTCCGCGGCAACAGCTCTGCCACCAGGCCAAACCCTTTTTCAGGGGCAAGTAGCTACTGAACTTGATTGGGTGATGTCGGGGCTGTTCGTCTGACAGCGTCCGGACCGTTCCGGTAGTTCTGGTCTGTGAGGTACGCGCAGGGCGGCGGTTTGACCGACGCCGAGAGGGCCGTGCGGGAGCGGATCCGGCTGCAGGCCGTGGTCCGCTTCGAGGGCGGGGAGAAGAACAGAGAGATCGCGATCGCGCTGCGGGTAAGCGAGCGGTCGGTGGAACGTTGGCGCCGCCAATGGCGGGAGCGCGGCCAAGCCGGGGTCCACTCGAAGGGATCACCGGGCCGGCCGAGGCTGAGCAACAGGCAAGTAGAAGGGCTCAAGGGGGAGTTGGAGCGCGGCCCGCTGGCCCACGGTTGGGCGGATCAGCGCTGGACGCTGGCCCGGGTGAAGACGCTGATCGGCCGCCTGTTCCACGTCACCTACACGGTGGAGGGAACGTGGCGGCTGCTCAAGCGCCACGGTTGGTCCTGGCAGCAGCCGGCCAGGCGAGCGATCGAGCGCGACGATGCGGCCGTCGAACTGTGGAAGAAGGAGGTCTGGCCGCGGGTAAAAGCACCGCGGCGGCTCGCGGGGCTTGGCTCGTCTTCGAGGACGAGGCCGGGCAGTCGCTGAGACCGCCGCGCGCCAAGACCTGGGGCCGGATTGGCCAGACCCCAGAGGTCCGCGTTCGCGCTCGGGGCTCCGGCCGGATCTCGATGGCCGGGATGACGTGCTTCAGGCAGGGCCGGCGGTCCCGGATGTTCTACAGCTT
>NZ_JBSFZS010000473.1:0-1608 GCF_053600395.1 Streptomyces sp. NPDC005070
CGCGTACGTCCCCCTGGATCTGGTGGTGGAGGCGCTGCGCACGTCCGACGAGCCCGTCGACTGGCTGGTGATGCCGCACCTCGGACAGCCGGAGGCGAGGTCGTCGGGCTCGCTCGCTCGGACGCCTCGGCCACGGCCCTCACGAAGGCCGGGGCGGACACGGTGCCCGGCACCCTCGACGACGTCGACGTCCTGCGCGGGGCGGCCGAGGCGTCGGACGGCGTGATCCACCTCGCGTTCAAGCACGAGCTCGCGTTCTCCGGCGGCTTCCAGGACGCCGCCGACGCGGACCGCCGTACCGTCGAGGCGCTCGGCGAGGCCCTCGCGGGTTCCGGGCGACCGCTGCTCATCGCGTCGGGGCTGATCGGGCTGGCCACGGGCCGCCTGAGCACAGAGGACGACGGCAGGACTTCCGACGACCTCTCCGCGCTGCCGAGCGGCCCGCGGACACGGATGGGCACCGCCCAGGTGACCCTCGCCCTCGCCGACCGCAACGTCCGCTCGTCCGTCGTACGGCTCCCCCCGACCGTGCACGGCGACGGTGACAACGGATTCGTGGCAGCCCTGATCGGTATCGCCCGCGACAAGGGCGTCTCCGGTTACATCGGCGACGGCTCTCAGCGCTGGCCGGCCACGCACCGCGACGACGCCGCGCGGCTGTTCCGCCTCGCCCTGGAGGGCGCGCCGGCCGGGTCGGTCCTCCACGCGAGTGCCGAGGACGGCGTTCCGATCCGTTCGATCGCCGAGATCATCGGCCGCCACCTGGACGTACCCACCCGCTCGATCCCGCCCGAGGAGGCCGCCGACCACTTCAGCTGGCTGTCAGGATTCATCGGCCTCGACAGCCCGGCCTCCAGCGAGCGGACCCGCGCCCTGCTGGGCTGGAGCCCGACCGGGCCGGGCCTGGTCGAGGACCTGGACATGGGGCACTACTTCCGAAGCGGCGGGCAGTAGGAGCGGCCGACTCGGGGAGAGACGGCCCTCGTATCGGACCGGCGGAACAGAGCGCGGCGCGCCACCTTGCGGGACCACGGGGCCGGAACTGCAACTGGCACCGATCTCCAGGACGGCAACCGCCCACCCTCCCTCCTCCGGATGCCACCACTGCACCCTCCCGACGCTGCGATCCAGCCGAAACCAGGGCACATTGACAGATATGCCCCTCTCGTTGCATCACATCGTCATCGACGCACACGACCTCCCCTCACAGGCTCGCTTCTGGGCCGAGGTGCTGGGCTGGCGGATCCTCTCCGAGCGGGAGCGGGAGGTCGTGATCGGGCCGGACGAGACGGCACCGGTGGGCATCTGCTTCATGCCGGTCACGGACCGAAAGGCCGTCAAGAACCGTCTGCACCTGGACCTGACGTCCGCGGCGGAGGACCGGGAGGCGGAGATCGAGCGGGTCCTCGCCCTCGGGGCCCGCAGGGCGGACGTGGGCCAGACGGGCAAGGAATCATGGACCGTGCTGACCGACCCCGAGGGGAACGAGTTCTGCGTGGTACGCCCGAAGGCGACCCTCATCGGCTAGTGCCTGTCTGACAATTCGCGTCGTCGCCCGAAGGGCGGCCCGGCGGCGTCAGGTGCGTGCTCTCGGCGTGCCGGCCCCAG
>NZ_JBSFZS010000474.1:0-1607 GCF_053600395.1 Streptomyces sp. NPDC005070
CGTGGTGATGTGCGACGTCGCGCGCGAGGCGGGTGACGAGCTCATCGGCCGGCAGGGGGTCGCGGGCCTTCGGGAGGATGTTCGTGACGTAGTCCTTCACGGCCGCGTCCAGGCCGATGTCGTGCTGGGCGCGCTCGGACAGGAACCAGCGGTGTTCGAGCAGCTCGTGGTACAGCTCGGCCGGGTCCATGGAGCCGCGCAGGTCCGGGGGCACCGCCCGGACCGTCGGCCGGAACACGTCCCGCACCCAGCGGTGGGCGAGCACCTCGGGCCGGGCCGCATGCGGGCTCCCCGCACCCTGACCGGGCCGGGTGCCCGCGGCGGAGGAGCCCGGGGCCGAAGATCCGGGTGCGGAGGAGCCCGGGGCCGAGGATCCGGGTGCCGAGGAGCCCGGCGCGTAGTCGTCCTGGGTGGCCATCCAGCTCTCCAGGTCGTTCAGGAGCCTGCGGGCCTGGTTCTCCTCGGTGTCGAGTCCGGTCAGCCGCAGCAGTTGGCGCTGGTGGTGGCCCGCGTCGACGACCTTGGGCACGAACGTGACGGTGTCGCCGTTGGACGAGCTCGCGATGTGCATCTCGGCGACGTCGAAACCGAGGTCGTTGAGCCGGCGGATGCGACGGTCGATGTAGTGGTACTTGCCGGCCGGGTAGACGGAGGTGCGGGTCAGCTCCTGCCACAGGCTCCGGTGGCGGGCGCAGATCTCCCGGCCGAACTCGATCGGGTCCACCGAGGGATGCAGGGCGCCCGCGGCCTCCAGGTCGAGCAGTTCGCCGCTGATGTTCACCCGGGCGAGATCGAGGTCGTACTCGCGCTGGCCGGTGCTGAGCCGCGGGTGCAGTTCACCGGTCTCGGCGTCCACCAGATACGCGGCGTAGGCTCCCGCGTCGCGCCGGAACAGCGTGTTGGACAGCGAACAGTCGCCCCAGGCGAAGCCGGCCAGGTGCAGCCGCACCAGCAGGACGGCCAGGGCGTCCATCAGCCGGTGCATGGTGGCGGGCCGCATGGTCGTCTCGAACATCGACCGGTACGGCAGTGAGCCGCCCAGGTGCCGGGTGATCAGCACCGACTCCAGGGGCTCGCCGGCCGCGTCCGTGCGGCCGGTGACCACGGCGAGCGGGTCGACCGCCGGTATCCCGAGCCGGTCCAGGCCCAGCAGCAGTTCGTACTCGCGCACCGCGGGCCGTTCGGCGAGTTCCTTGACGGCCACCACCTCGTCACCGGCGCGCGCGTAGCGCACGACGTGCCGGGAGATGCCGCGCGGCAGCGGCACCAGATGGTGCTCGGGCCACTCCTCCAGGGGCAGGTGCCACGGCAGTTCGAGCAGGAGCGCGGGATGCTCCGGGTTGGTCGCGCTGAACTGCAGAGCCATGGCCGGGCTGCCCTCACCTCAAGGTCGAACGCTGGTCGGGCCCCAGCATCTACGAATGATCGCCCAGACGGAAGACGCGCCGGGCGTTGCCCGACAGGAACAGCGAGGTGGTCTCCTCGTCGAGTCCCAGCTCGTCGAGATGCTCCAGAGCCCGACTCGGCTCGATCATGGGGTAGTTGGAGCCGAACAGGACCTTCCGCCGTCCCCGGCCGCGCAGATACGCGACCAGCTCCGGGGGATA
>NZ_JBSFZS010000475.1:0-1600 GCF_053600395.1 Streptomyces sp. NPDC005070
AACTGCCCGCGTCCCGGGCCCCGATGCTCGCGGTGACCGTCCTGGTCTCACCGGCTCGGCGGCGGCAGGTATCGCCGTCGCTGCTGCCGTGGGAGCACTCGAGGGGATAGCCCCAACCGCAGGACGAGGTTCTGCCGAGCGGGCTACGGCCCTGCCCGTTCGCACAGTGCTGCTCCGTCGGCGGGACGACATGTTGAACCTGCAGTTTTTGCTGGTCAACCTGCAGGTCGGTGGTAAGTCAGGAACACCGACGCTCGTTAAGCAGGACACGACCCAGCCGGCCTTTATCGTTGTGGACTTCGGCCCGCAGTCGGCGCAGGAGCGCTCCTTTCCGGATCCCGGTGCTGTGGGCCAGGCGCCGGTCTCGTTGGAGTGGGGTGCCGCAAGCCGCCTCGCGTTTGACGTGACCGACCATCTCCCTCTGCCGTACACCACGTCTGGGCTGCTGCATTGGGCCGGCTTTCCCTCCAGACTCGTTCCGAACGCGCAGGGGCGTGATGTACCCGACTCATTCCAGGGCGAGTTGCGTGTGCCCACGAGTTACGAAACGTCTCTGGAAGTGCCGTTCGGTGTTGTCGTCTCTCCCGACAGCAGCAGTGGGTGGTGCCATGTGGAAACGGCTGCCGTTCCCTCCTCGCCCAGCAGCTGGACGGAACTGTGGAACACACGACTTGGCTCCCGGGTGGATGCCGGAGGTGACAGCGGATGGATTGTGCGCGAGGACGACGGGGCCCGGCCGCTGAGAGCAGTTTGGCTCCGCGACTCGCGAATGCCGTCATGGCTCAGTAACCCCCCGGCCGTGCCCACCGCCGGCCCTTATCCGACATCGCTGACTCCCCGCAACCGGTACGACCTTGTCCGGCTGTCGTCTGACTTCTCTGTACAGACATCGTCGTTGCCCGCACCTATTGAGGCCGACCTGCTGTCCTTGTCAGCCCTGGGCGCCGGCCTGGAGGCGCACGGCTCCTGGGACACCACCGGCAGCACCTTTTCCTCGGGGCTGTCTGAGTGGTCGCACAGCATGGGTCTGGGACGTGATCACAAAGTTCGTGTTGCTCAACACGGCTACCTCCTGCCGTTTGGCCACCGTGCGGCGTATGTGAAGGTCACTGAACGCCAGATGGAGCCGGACGCAGCCGGCACCCCGAGCGGCATTCTGCGTACTCGTACCTTCCTGGTCGTCCTCGAACGCGAGCGTCGCTACGAAGGCGACCAGAACATGCCCAGCGGCGGCAGAGCGATGCCGTTTCGTCGGGTTCAGGCAGTGACCCGTACGACTCCGACACTCGACACGGCGCGACCCTACGTTTCGGTTTCTGCCACTCCGGTCGCAGGAGCAGACACCGCCTACGCATTCCTTGCTGAGTCCGGTTCCGCCCCCATGCCGCTGCACTTCACTGGCATAGATTGGCAGGGGCAGCGGACGTCGTTCACGGCCCCTGTGGTGTTCGTCAGCGAGCTGGGCTCCCGCAGCAGTCTGCTGCGCAGCGCCGTGGCATCGAAGTACAACACCCAGACCCCGGTCGATAGCACCGCACGGCTTGGATGGGTCGGAGGCAAATCGGTCGCGCTCGCTGCCCCGACAAAGCCGGGCGATACC
>NZ_JBSFZS010000476.1:0-1587 GCF_053600395.1 Streptomyces sp. NPDC005070
GTCCGCAGCGTCGGGTACTCCCTGGGCAGCGCCATCGGCGGCCTGATCCTCGCCGCGGGCCCACGCGCTCGGCGAGGCCGGGCAGGCGGACCGAGGGCAGCTTGTAGTCGCCGGTGGCCGTCCCGTAGGGGCCCGGCTTTCCGGGGTCGACGGCGTTCACCGGAAAGCGTGTCGAAGGCCGGCCCGACAGTCCGGGCCGTCCCCCGGGCCCGTCCGGCGCGGCGGGCCGGACGGCCCCGGCTCCCGCGGCGTCCAGGCGCCGTTCGCCGGTCCGCGCCTGGAGGTCGGACGGTTTCCCGACTGATGCCGGGCCCAGCGCGAGTCGGAAGGAGCGGCCGTCGGACGATCCGACGGGCCGGCCCAGGAACCGGTCCCCGGAGTAGAAGGCGACCCCCGCGTCGCTGATGGGGACCGGCTTGTCCGAGCGCCAGACCAGTTGCCGTGCCGCTCCCTCGCCGGTGAGGCTCCATCCGGCGGGCAGTCCGCCGGGGTCGTCGGCATCCGTGGCGGAGACGAGTCCCGCGGACCGCGCGGAACCGGCTGTGTGCTGTTGTGCCTGGGTCGATCCTGGCGATCCCGCGAGCGCCGCGAGTAACACCGCGGCCACAACCCCTGTGCGCCGGACACGGAACAAGGTTTTCTCCTCCTGGTCGGCATTCGCCCCCGTCGCCCCGTTGGTCCCGAAGCGCTCCCCCGTCCCACGAGGACGGAGGAGCAAGCCGGGGGGTTGCCTCGTACCGGCGGCATTTCGCGACCTCAACTCCGCCGCAGAGAAGCGGAGTCAGGCGGTCCGGTGAGGAGGGTGCCCGCTGCGGGCGGCCGACCCTGGCCACACGTCCGGGCGGCCGTGCCCGGACGCGTGCCAGAGGGAGGTTCTCAGTCGTCCTCGGGACAGATGAAGGTGCCGGAGGGTCCCCATCGCGTCACCGGAGCCGCTCTCACGTCCACCGCCCCGCACGTCAGGTCGTCGACGATGGCGCCGCCCGCGGTGATCTCCCGGATGTCGACCTCTTTGTTCACCGGATGCTTGCGGCCCTTCCCGAAGGTCATGATCCCCGACTCGCCGACGAAGTCGGTGACTCCTGTCGACTGGAGATACGTGACGACGGCACTGGGGGTGAACTGCGGGTCGGTGTCGAGCATGTCGTTCATCACCCGGAAGAAGACCCGCACCGCGTCGTAGCCCGCGGCGGCGTCGCTGTCGGCGGAGACGTCGTAGGACTCCTTGAAGCTCGTGGCGAAGGGCCCCTTGTCCTCGGGCAGACTGAACTGGTTGTAGAAGAGGCTCAGCGAGCCGAACTCCCTCGGCATCGTCTCCGGATGCTGCACCAGTCCGGGGGCGGGGCTCTCGGCCAGCACCGAGCTCATCCGCACCCGCCGCGGAGCGGGCTCCCGGGTCGCGGCACCCCCGTATGGTCCGGCCCGCCCCCACGCCTCCCAACTGGCGACCCTCGCACGCGACTTCACCTCCGCCGCCCGTGCCCTGGGCGCCGACACGGAGACCATCCTGGCCGCGGTCCGCACAGCCCTGGAACCGGACCGTCCCTAGTGCCGCGGCAGGCAACGCGAAGGGGCGAACGTTGCCTG
>NZ_JBSFZS010000477.1:0-1586 GCF_053600395.1 Streptomyces sp. NPDC005070
CTCATTCACTCTTTCCCTACAGGTCGATCTTCCGATCTACCGTCGCCGGGTCGATCCCCGCCCGCTCGAACGCCTCCCACGACGTCTCCAGCAGCAACCGCTGCTGCGGGTCCATCGCCAGCGCCTCACGCGGCGAGATCCCGAAGAAGGCCGGGTCGAACTCGGCGGCCTCATGGAGGAAGCCGCCATGGCGCACGGAGGACTTGCCGGAGCGGTCGGGGTCCGGGTCGTAGAGGTTCTCGACGTCCCAGCCGCGGTCCTCGGGGAATCCCGAGATCGCGTCGCCGCCGGAGGCGACGAGGCGCCACAGGTCTTCGGGCGACCGCACGTCACCGGGGAACCGGCAGGCCATGCCCACGATCGCGATCGGCTCGTCCGAACCGGTCACCGTGGCGACCGCGGCCTCGGCCCGCTCCTGGACGCCCAGCGTCTCGGCCAGCAGGAAGCGGGAGAGCGCGACGGGCGTGGGGTGGTCGAAGACCATGGTCGCGGGGAGCCGCAGCCCGGTCGCCGTGTTCAGTCGGTTACGCAGTTCCACCGAGGTGAGCGAGTCGAACCCGGCGTCCTGGAAGGCGTGTTCCGGCTGGACGGCCTGGGCCGAGGCGTGGCCGAGCACGGCGGCGACCTCGGTACGCACCAGGTCCAGCACCACCTGCTCGCGCTCGGCCTCCGGCAGCCCGGCCAGCCGCTGCCCCAGCGATCCCTTCGGCGCGGTCTGCGCCGTGCGCCGCGCGGTGCCCCGTACCGGGCCGCGCAACCCTCGCAGGACCGGCGGCACCGTGCCCTGCAGTCCGCCCAGGTCGAGCCGGAGGGGGGCGACGGCGGCCCGGTCCAGGGCCAGGGCCGCGTCGAACAGCCGCAGTCCTTCGTCGACGGCCATCGGGGCCAGGCCCACCCGCTTGAGCCGGGTGTGGTCCGTCCGGTCGAGCCGGTCGGCCATGCCGCTGCCCTGCTCCCACAGGCCCCACGCCAGCGACGTGGCGGGGAGCCCGCGGGCGCGGCGGGCTTCGGCGAAGGCGTCGAGGAAGGTGTTCGCCGCCGCGTAGTTGCCCTGTCCCGCGCTGCCCAGGATTCCGGACACCGAGGAGAAGACGACGAACGCCGACAGGCCGCTCGTCAGCTCATGGAGGTTGAGCACGGCGTCGACCTTCGGGCGCAGCACCTTCTCCATGCGCTCCGGGGTGAGCGCGGTGATCACGCCGTCGTCGAGGACGCCGGCCGTGTGCACCACGGCCGTGACCGGCGTGCCGGCCAGCACCTCGGCGAGGGCGTCCCGGTCGGCCGCGTCACAGGCTGCCCAGCGCACCTCGGCGCCCCACGCGGCCAGTTCGGCCTCCAGCTCGACCGCACCAGGTGCGTCCGCGCCACGACGGCTGAGCAGCAGCAGGCTGCGCACGCCGTGCTCGGCGACCAGGTGCCGGGCGAACAGCCCTCCCAACGCACCGGACGCACCGGTCAGCAGGACGGTGCCGGAGCCGAAGTCCGGCGTGCCGGTGGCTGTCCCGGTGGCCTTCACCAGGCGCGGTACGAACACCTCCCCGCCGCGGACCGCGAACTGCGGCTCACCGGAAGCAAGCGCGGCGGGC
>NZ_JBSFZS010000478.1:0-1579 GCF_053600395.1 Streptomyces sp. NPDC005070
GCGCAGGCTCCCAGGGATCGGTCACCGCCGTCACGGACAGGGGAGCCGCCAACCGGGCCGGGCCGACCCGCCGTATCGACGCTTCTGGGCGCAATGGATCAGGACTGTCAGGGCTCGTCGTTGGGGTTCCTGGGCCGCCTTCGGGCCGGTAGCCGGGTCCGTTCATGATCACCTGGTGGCTGGCATTGATCAGCCGGTCCAGAAGTGACTCGGCGACGACAGGGTTAGTACTGCAACGGTCTATGGGCTGATGGTTGGACGGTTTCTGGTGGTGTGTGGCCGCGCCGTTTGTAGTGGCTGACGCGGGCTTGCTGTTGTCGTCTGCGGCGCCAGTAGGACCAGTGCAGGACGTGCTCAACAGGTGGTTGTCGGCGGTGGGCGATGCGGGTGATCAGGCGTCGGAGTTCGGGGAGGGTGAGGGGTATGAGCTGGGAGGATCCGTTTCTGCTTTGTCCGTGTCGAGCTCGCGGGCTCGCAGGACGGTGAGGCAGGCGTGGGCGGCCATGGCGAGGGTGATGTGGCGGTGCCAGCCGGGGTAGCGGCGGACCTGATAGTCGTCCAGGCCGCATTCCTGCTTCGCCGTCTGGAAGCATTCCTCGATCGCCCAGCGGCTGCCGGCGACGCGGATGAGTTCGTCGAGGGTGGTCTCGGCGGGACAGTAGGCGATGTAGTAGGAGATCTGGTCGGGCCGGCTCACGCTTCGGCGGGCGAGAACCCAGTGCCGGCGGTCTTCGCGGTGCCAGGGCCGGACCTCCACTCTCGCCCAGTCGTAGACCCGGGGACCGTGAGCTCCGTTCCCGCACGAACGACGCTTCCACTTCTGCCGCGGCAGAGCGGGAAACAGGTCGTGGACGGGGTGGTCCATGGCCCAGCGGGAGACGACGGTGTCGTGGCGGGTGGTGGCCATGACGTGGAAGACATCCGCCCGTTCGAGCTCGGTCCGCCACCCTTTGGAGAAGCCGTAGGCGGCGTCCGCGGTCACCCACCTAAACGGGATCTTCTCCGTGATCGCCCGGCGGACCATCGCCTTCGCGATCACCACCTTCGTCTCGAAGGCGACCGTGTCCTCAACGCCCGCAGCCAGACACCGGTCCCGGTCATCGGTCCATGACGTGGGCAGATACAAGCGGCGGTCGATCAACGTGCGGCCGCGGGCACCGGCATAGGCCAGGAAGACACCGACCTGGCAATTCTCCGTCCGGCCCACCGTTCCCGAGTACTGACGCTGAACGCCGGCCGAACGGACGCCCTTTTTCAGAAAACTGGTGTCGTCCACGATCAGGACCGCACCCGGGTCACCGAGATGTTCCACCACGTAGTCGCGGACGTCGTCCAGGACCTCATCCGCGCTCCAGTCGATCCGGTTCAGTAATCGATGGATGCGGTCCGGAGCACCATGACCTGCCTGTTCTGCCAGAGTCCAACCGTTCTTCCGCTCCAGCGGAGCGACCAACCCCTGCATGTACGCAAGCGCCGACTCCCGCGGCTCACTGCGGCTGAACCGATGCACGAACCTTCCCTGCAACCGCTCCAACTCGCCAGCCCATAACCTGACATCAACAACTGGAACTCCACCCAC
>NZ_JBSFZS010000479.1:0-1574 GCF_053600395.1 Streptomyces sp. NPDC005070
GTGCAGCATCCTGCTGCTCGTCACCGCGGTCGTCGACCTGGCGCTCGGCGACCTGACGGCCACGCGGATCGCGACCGTCGCCGTGACGGCGATCGCCTGGTCTGCGCCCATCCGCTGACCCTGCGCATGTTCCGGCTGACGGGGCTCTCGCGGATCCTGCCGCCCTCGGCCTCGCTGGAGGCGGCGCTGGGCCTCCCGGAGACCGTCCCGGACCCGCACTGAAGGCCCGGCGATCGGTTCGCCGAGGCGGGCGGCGGCTGTACCCGCCCACCCGCAGTCCATGAGCCACCCTGCCGCCGCCCCTGCCTCCGCCTGCGTGGCCGAGGGCGGTGCGAACAGCAGGTCTTGGTTCCGCTTGTCTATTGGTTCCGGGGCGCGTCGAACAGGGCGCTGACGGACTCACCGTTGTGAATGCGCCGGACGGCCTCGGCGAGCGCCGGGGCGATGGACAGGACGCTCAGCTTTTCGGTGTGCTCCTCGCTCGGGACCGGCACGGTGTTCGTGCAGACGATCTCCAGTACGTCGGGCTGTTCGCTGAGCCGCTTGAGCGCTCCCGCCGCGAACAGTCCGTGGGTGCAGGCGACCCGGATCGACTTCGGCCCCAACTCGCGCAACCGGTCCAGGAGTTCGAGAACGGTGCTGCCCTTGGCTATCTCGTCGTCCAGCACGATGACATCGCGCCCGGCGATCTCACCGATGACCGAGGAGATGCTCACCCGGTCGTCGGCGAACCGCTGCTTGGCACCGGCGGCCACCTGGGCGCCGATCAGCCGCGCGAACGCGGCGGCCTCCTTCGCGTTGCCGAGGTCGGGTGAGACCACCGTCGTACGCGACAGGTCGTTGGCCCGGAAGTGCGCGGCGAGTTCGCGCAGAGCGTGCAGATGGTCGACGGGCACCGAGAAGAAGCCGTGCACCTGCGGGGAGTGCAGTGTCATCGCGAGGACCCGGCTCGCACCGGCCGCCACCAGCAGGTCCGCCACGAGCCGGCCACCCAGGGAGATCCGCGGCATGTCCTTCTTGTCCGAACGCGCGTACGAATAATGCGGCATGACCACGGTGATCCGCCCGGCCGAGGCACCGCGCGCCGCGTCGCACATCATCAGCAGTTCGACCAGGTGTTCCTGCACCGGAGTGACGAGGGGCTGCACCAGGAAGACATCACGCTCGCGGCAGTTGGCCTGGAGCTGCACCTCGAGGCAGTCATTGGCGAACCGGCTGACACGGGTCGGACTGAGGGGCACACCGAGGTGGGCGCAGAGCTCGGCCGCGAGCTCTGGATGGGCACTACCGCTGAACACGGCGATGTCACGCACGTCCGCTCCTCGCATGGTCGAACCGGATCACGTCGCCGGGCACAAGATCGGCCCGGAGTGCGCACCTCATGCTACTGGGCACCTTTCGGGCCTTCGACCGGGGACTTTCCGGTTGCGGATCCGCTCGCGGGGTGCCGTACCGGCCACGGACCCGCCCGGCGGCGACGGCACCCGGGGGCGCCCCGCGCGAAGGGCCCCAGAGAAGAGGAACGGACCTTCAGCCCGAACTCCTTCGGAGTGAGGCTGAGTGCCGCCATCTCC
>NZ_JBSFZS010000480.1:0-1570 GCF_053600395.1 Streptomyces sp. NPDC005070
GGCCGCGGCTTCTCCTGCTGGGCGTGAACGCGGGGCCGGCACTCCCGTACCGTCCTCGCTCGCGCCGGCTCCTGGCGTCGGTCAGTCGACGCTCGGCAGGATGTGGGGCTCGGCGAGGTCGTCCTCGTAGCCCGCGAGGCGGATGGGAGCGGACCTGGCCCACACGTCCAGGCTTCCGAGCTTGGTGTCGGACCCACCCTCGAGGTGGTCCCTGCGTTCCTTGGGGCCCTGATCGCGTTTCGTCTTCTCTGGTGTCACCGCGCACTCCTTATGTGTCGGGTCACCCTCGGGACGCTAGGGCCCGGTGCTCTCGGGTCGCCTGACGTCCGCTCGGGTCTGAGTCGAAGCAGTTAGGGACGCGGTGGCGCCGGTAACTCATGTGAGAGCAGGCCGTGGTGACCGGCTTGTCCCGGGACGGACCGTGGGTGTGGGTGGACCCCAGTAAGTCTGTCCGTCGGCTACAGCCTAACCATATGAGCAGGCCCCCGCTCTATGGGGCTGAAAACGTGAGGTTACTGTCACACGTCATCCAGGCTCCATCAAGCCTCGATCTGCGGCGATTTGAAACATGATGCCCTCTTCGCTACCACCCATTCGGCTCAATATCGCCCCTGGACGGGGGCGTCGGCGCCGCCCGGGGGCAGGACTGAGTCACCATCGGCCGACGGCCGTCGCGCGCGGCCGGCCCGAAGACGTCACGCAGTTCAGGTCCCGTTGGCCGGTTCGCAAGGAGGCCATGCTGTGCTGTCGCACGGCAACGGCCTTTCTCGCGGGAGGACTGACGCATGGAGCTGCGCAGCGTCGAGGAGCTGATGGATCTGCTGCACGCCGGCCGGGGCGTCCACGACACCCCCGAGCTCGCCCACTCCCGGCTCCGCCCGGGCGGGGGAACGCCCGCCGGCGATACCGTCGATCTGCACGACCACGCCCTGCAGACCGCCGCGCTGCTGCGCCGGAGCCACCCCAGCGACAAGGAGCTCCAGGTCGCGGGACTGGTGCACGACATCGGGCATCTGCTCAGGCCCGGCGACGAGGCCGGGCACGCCGGTCTCGCCGCCGACGCGGTACGGCCGCTCCTCGGCGAGCGGGTCTCCGGACTCGTCCGGCTGCACGTCGCGGCGGAGCGCTACCTCGCGGCCGGCTCGACGGGCCACGGACCGGCCCCGCGCGGCCCGCTCACCCCGGCCGTCCCGGGCGGCGCGATGACTCGCCAGGAGGCGGCCGCGTTCGGGCACGACCCGCTGGCCGAGGACGCGGTGACCCTGCGGCAGGCGGACGACGCCGGCCGGGTCCCCGGCCTGTACGCCGGGGACATGGAGGACTGGCGCACGCTGCTGGAGCTGGTGGCGGAACGTTCCGCGTGGGCGGGCGACCGCACCGGCGCCCGGCATCCGCGCCGCCCGGGTCCGTCGGCCGGACGGGCGGAACGCTCCGCGCGGCTGGGCGCCGCGGACTGACGGCCGGCTCCGTGCGGCCCGTGCCCGCCACCTCCGTGCGGCCCGTGCCCGCCACCTCCGTGCGGCCCGTGCCCGCCACCTCCGTGCGGCCCGTGCCCGCCGCGTCCGGCGGG
>NZ_JBSFZS010000481.1:0-1561 GCF_053600395.1 Streptomyces sp. NPDC005070
TGGGACGGCGCACGGCCCACGAACGCTCCCGGCAGCACCGACTGACACCACTCCCCGCGGGCCAGGCCGCGACAGGCGACGTTCACCCCGTCGCGACTCCCGGCCCTTGACGGGCAACCGATGCGTGCCACGGCACTAGTACTGGCCCTGAAGGTGCTCCCAGAAGCCGTCCCGCAGGGCGCGGCGCAGGTCCGACTGGCCGCGCAGGGAGTACTGGAGCAGTCCCTCCGCCTCGACCAGCAGGTCCTGGTCGACCGAGCCGGGCAGATACGGGTGCCCGGGCAGCAGCTCGGCCAGGGACTCACGGCCGCGGGCGGCCAGCCACTTCGCGGCGATCTGGGCGCCCACGAAGCGCACGTCCTCCCGCGTGGGCCGGACCGCCGCCGTCGGGTCGTAGGACTGGGCGGTCCGCCTGGCCACATACGGCTTGAAGAAGTCGAGGTCGAGCGTGCGCTGGCTGTCGACCTCCCAGAGCAGCGGCTCGGCCTGGTTGCCGCCCTCGGGCGCCTCGATGCCCCAGAGGTGGACCCGGGCGCCGTAGCCCTGCGCCGCCTCGACCGCGGAGACAAGGTCCTCGTCGCCGCCGAGCAGGGCCGCGTCACTGATGGCGCGGTGCCGGGCGAGGGACTCCAGGTCCGAGCGGATGAGTGAATCGACGCCCTTCTGCTGGTTGTTGGCGTTCAGATTGCCCAACCGGACCTTCACGTCCGGCAGTTCGGCGATGGACTGCTGTTCCGCCGTGTGGATGCGGCGCCGTGCGCCGTCGTACCAGTAGACGCGCAGCAGGCGGCTGTCGGCGAAGATCGTGCGGGCCCGGTCGATGAGTGCCTCGATGAGGCCCTCGGTGTCCAGGTCGAACGAACGGCGGTCCTCCGTGCCGGCGACGAGGCGCCCCGCGGCCGCGTACAGATATCCGGCGTCGACGAAGATCGCGTGAGTGGAGGGAGTCTTCGCGACCTCGGCGAGCATGCGCTGCAGCAGCTCGTTCGTACGGTCAATGCGGGCGGCCAGGGCCGCGTGGTCGTCGTTCATCGTCGCCATTGTCCCGGCGGTCACGCTGCGAACACAACCGGCGCCGTTCGGTCTCCGCCACCCGGACTACCCGCCGGTAATTAGGTTCTCGAAAAATTTCCTTAGCGTAGGGAATGTTTGTAACACACACCCCGTTGACTCCCTACGTGAGCGAGTGCAGAGATGCCTCGCTCGCCACACACTCAAGTAGTTCTCCTCAGGAGGATGACCAGACGAAGGGAGAAGCCATGCGCTTCGAAATCATGCGACTCGACGATGTCGACGGCACGCCCGTGGACTGCACTGTCGTAGACGCCGCCTCCGTCAACCGGATCGTTCAGCAGGCCGCCGCCATCGGGCAGCGACTGTGGATCCGCCCGGCCGACACAACCGCTTCTTAACACGACGAGGGTCCGCTTCGCCGGACGAGGACGCACCGAAGGCGCCTCACCGGACGGAACGCGTTGCGGACAGCAGACGATTCCGAGACTTCAGCGAACGACGGCGGCCAGTCCCTCAACCCGCCCACGTACCAGATCGACCTGCGTGA
>NZ_JBSFZS010000482.1:0-1558 GCF_053600395.1 Streptomyces sp. NPDC005070
ATGTCGGAGGAGACTCCGACATGATCCGCCGGACAGGCCCTACCCTCCCAACCGGTCAAGCGCAGCGCAGCGCCACCGCTCGGTCTCGGCGATCTGGTTGAAGGTGAAGAGGTGCAGGCCGGCGACCCCCGCCGACGGAGAAGAGAGCGCGCCCGCGGAACGGGCGAGCAGCCGCTCGGGCGAGTAACCGCCGGGGGTCGCGAAGCGCAGGAACCACGAGGCGTGCTTGGTCAGAAAGCGCGTCGACTCCCCCACCCCGATCTTCGCCGCCATGGACAGCAGCTTCGCCCGCTGCACCGGCCCCGCGACGCCCACGTGGACGGGCAGGGTGATATCGCGGCGGCGTATCCGGCCGACCCAGTCACCCAGCACGCGCGCGTCGAAGCAGAGGTTGCTCACGATGTACGTGGCGTACGCGCGCTTGTCCCACATCGCCTGGATGGTGAGGTCGTCGTGGATGAGCGGATGGCTCTCGGGGTAACCGGTGATGCCGACATGAGCGAAGGGGCTGCCCAGCTCGATCAGCCTGCGCAGCACCGGTAGCGCCGCGTCGTAGGCCCCGGCCGGCGGATCGGCGTCGCCGGCCGGGACGAAGACGTCGTCGACGCCCGCCTCCCGGAGCCGGTCGACGACATCCTTCAGATGCGCGTCGTCCCGCAGCAGCCGCGCGGGCACGTGCGGGACGACGCGACAGCCGTGCGCCGTGAGCCGGGTGGCGAGGTCGAGCGTCGGTTCCAGGCCCTTGACCGGCGACGCCGTCACGGTGACGACGACGTCGCGCGGTACATGGGCGAGGACCTTGTCCTCGGTCGCCTTCGCAGGCAGCACCTCGTAGCGGACGCTGTGCAGCAGCGCCCGGAAGTGATCGCCGTCCAAGGTCTAACCGGCCTGCTTCTGGGCGTCGCGGTACCGGTAGTACGCGGCCTTGGAAGGCGCCAATGGGTCCTTGTCCAGGATGAGGTCGGCCGCCTTCTCCGCGATCATCATCACCGGCGCGTAGATGTTGCCGTTGGTGACATAGGGCATCACCGACGCGTCGACGACGCGCAGTCCCTCCACACCGTGCACGCGCATGCTCGTGGGGTCGACGACGGACATCTCGTCGGTGCCCATCTTGCAGGTGCACGAGGGGTGCAGGGCGGTCTCACCCTCCTTCGCGACCCAGGCGAGGATCTCCTCGTCGCTCTCCACGGACGGGCCCGGTGAGATCTCCCCGTCGTTGTACGGGGCCAGCGCGGGCTGGTTGAGGAGCTTGCGGGCGACGCGGATCGACTCGACCCACTCGCGGCGGTCCTGTCCAGTGGACAGGTAGTTGAAGCGCAGCGCCGGGTGCTCGTTCGGGTCCTTGCTCTTGATCTTCACCGAGCCGATGGCGTCGGAGTACATGGGACCGACGTGCACTTGGTAGCCGTGCCCGCCGGCGGGCGAGGAGCCGTCGTAGCGGACCGCGATCGGCAGGAAGTGGAACATCAGGTTGGGGTAGTCCACGTCCTCGTTGCTGCGGGCGAAGCCGCCGGCCTCGAAGTGGTTGGTCGAGGCGGGGCCCTTGCGGAAGAGC
>NZ_JBSFZS010000483.1:0-1535 GCF_053600395.1 Streptomyces sp. NPDC005070
GCCGGCGCCGGGCGCTGCTCGGCGCCGCGCACAGCACGCCCGCGGGCACCCACACGGCCAGGAGCGGAAGGGCGATCACGGCCCAGGCCACGGTGGCGGGCCCCGTACCTCCGCCGGCGTCCCAGACGCGGGCCTCGACGATCTGGTGGGCGCCGAGCAGCAACGGCAGCGCGGCCAGCGGGAGATCCGTACGGCGCCGTGCCCGGATCACACAGGCCACCCCGACCACGGCGACCCCGGCACCGGCCACCAGGTCGGCCGTCGCACTCCAGCACATCGCGCCCCCTGAATCCGCCGTCACGGCTTCCGTAGACCCTCGTCCACGCTACGACGGCTCGGCCGCGCTCCTCCCTCCGGCCCGCCGTCAGGACGCCTCCCCGGCAGGGCACTTCCTGAAGTTTCAACAAAGCTGTCCCTACGGTCCGGTACGCCCCTGTGCCACGGCCGCGAAGAGTGATTGGGTGGGCCCGGTCATGCCAACCGACACGCAGGAGAGCTCCGCAACCATGAGCACCCCGTACACCTTCGAATACAAGGTCGTCACGTTCCGTGAATCGCTGATCGGCGACGCTCTGGACAGCGACAAGCTGGAAAAGGTCCTGAACAAGCATGCCGAGGACGGGTGGGCGCTCAAGGCGATCACGGCCGCGGACGTCAAGGGCCGCATAGGCCCCGGCGCCGTGGAGGGCCTGCTGCTCACCCTGGAACGGCCGCGCGTCTGACGCTCGTGTGGTGCGCGCGGCGCCGAAGCGGGAGATGCTGTTGGTGATGGGACAGCGGATCCGCAGGTGCTGCTGACGCCGTCGGGGGCCTTCCGGTACGGAGGGCCTCTCACGGCTGAACTCATGTCCGGGAGCCCCACGAGGGCCCCGCACCCCGCGAGACCGTTGTCGGCCGATCGCGTCAGAACGGGTGGCGATGAAGAGCGACGGAACTCTCGACACCGGTGTCGTCACCAGCAAGGCGGTGTTCGGCGCGCCGTGCTGGGTCAGTCTCACCACCCGCGACCTGGGGGCCGCCCAGAGCTTCTACAGCGCGGTTCTGGGCTGGAGGTGGGCCCCGGGCACGCTGCTGGGCGAGCAGTACCGCGTCGCGAGTGTCGCCGGGGTTCCGGTCGCGGGGGTCGCCCAGGTCGACTTCGTGGCGAACACGGCGGTCGCCTGGACCGCGTTCTTCGCCGTGGCCTCCGCCGACGACACCGTCTCGCGCAGCCAGGAACGTGGCGGCACGACCGCGGTGGGCCCGATCTCGCTGCCCCCGGGCCGGGCCGCGCTGCTGGCCGACCGGGACGGGGCGGTCTTCGGGATCTGGGAGGGCGACCTGATGTCCGGCTGGGAACGCTGGCGCAACGCGGCTCCCTCCTTCATCCGTCTGCACACCCGCGACGCCTTCGACGCCGCCATCTTCTACGGCGAGGTGCTGGGCTGGGCCTCCTCCGTCCCCGGCTGCTCGAGGACGCGGAGGAACGAGCGGTACGGACCACCCGCCGACTGCTGCGCGCCGTACCGCAGTTGGCCACGGCGCGGCCGACCGGC
>NZ_JBSFZS010000484.1:0-1529 GCF_053600395.1 Streptomyces sp. NPDC005070
TCTCGTCCGGCACCAGCCGCACAATCAGATCTTCCATGAACCGACCAACGACCCTCAACGCCAAAAGAAACGATGTCTAAGAGAGTGGCGAGCAAGAACCAGAAGATGGCGCTCGGGATGCTCGCACTCGCCTGCGTGAGGCGTTCCTCGCGTTCATCGGAGCGTTTGTTGTCGGCGGCGATCAGCATGCCGAAGACCGGCTTACCCTCCAACGGGCGGAAGGTCTGCCGGAAGTCGGTGGACCACACGCTGGGCGCCGCCGAGCCTTTGCCGTCCGACATGGCCGGCCACTCCTGCACCCGTACGGCGCGGGCGCAGCAGACCGCGTCGGCCTGGATCTGGGCCCGCTGGGTTTCGGGAGCGTGCTCAGCCGTCTCAACGAGCTGGTCCAACGCGCGGGCCTCCCCGCGCGAGGCGACCTCGGCCTTGTCGTAGGAGCCGTTGGCCGTGACCAGAACGAACGCCAGGAGCAGGGCAGTCAGGGTAAGGAGCGGCCCGACCAGGTCCTTCACGGCCATGCCCGTGTCGTCGTCCTCGCTGAGCAGTCTCGGCCGCAGCCAGCGGTTCGCCGCGAGACCGGCGACCAAAGCGACAGCAGCAACCACGATGACCAGGACCACGAGCAGCACCCCCGAGCAAGGGCGGGCGGGACGACCGTGCCGCGGACGCGGTCAGGCGCCGTGATCTTGCCGCGATCACCGCTGCCGCTCGACCACAAAAACGATCACTCGCCCTCGAAGGAAGAACTCTCCTTGCGCCAGAAGGCGGCAGACCACCCCTCGCCCCACCCCGCTGTCCTGCCGCAACGTCTTAAGATCGCCTTGTTGGACAACGGAGTTGTCCGGTCTACCGCCAGACGAGCGGGAAGTCAGGCCTGCCGAGACCACGTAAGACCGACCCTCACCAGCAGGCAGAGGCCCGTGAAACAGGAACCCCATGGCGGTACTGCGGAGCAGTACGGACCGAAATCACCTGCCCTCAGGCAGGTAAAGGCGTCAACTGCTTACCGGTCGTACGGGGTCACCGGTCGTGACACCGAAACAATGGTCACGATGCCGTCAAGACCTTTGAAATCATCCGGGTTGGTGGTGAAGAGCGGGAGCCCCTCGGCTGCAGCAATCGAAGCGATCATCAAATCAGCCACTCGGCGGCGCGGGGTACGACCCACACTCATCACTGCTGCGCAAATCCTGCCATAGATACGGGCGGCTTCTGCATCGAAGGGAATCGGATCGAATTCATTCTCGGCACGCTGGAGGACATCCATGCGGCACGCCCGTTCCGCGTGTTCATCGTAATCGCTCTGCTCACTGTTGCCACGGACCTGATGGGGCCCCGCGGAGAGTTCCGCCAGAGTGATCGAACTGATGGCTACTTCCGCTGGAAGTTCTTGAGGATCGACCCATCGACGCAGGATCATAATGTTGGTATCCAGCAGACCCTGCTGATGCTCAACGAGCATAGGGATCGTCCATCCCCTGGGCTGCGCAACGATGCCCGCGAAGGCGAGCACCGGGACGGTCGCGGCG
>NZ_JBSFZS010000485.1:0-1518 GCF_053600395.1 Streptomyces sp. NPDC005070
GGAGCCGAGTTCAAGCCCCGCAGGTTCGAAGCCCCGCAACCTGCAGATCACCTCATACGTCGGCTCGACGGACCGGGAAATCGCCAAGGACACCCGGCGCCCGGTACCGCCAGGAGGCTGGAGACCCTCCCTGGCCGGCACCGTATCGTCTCGTCGCCGGCGCTAACCGCGAACGTGCCGGTCGGCGCCGGCCGTTCGCGGAGCGGTTCAGGAACTGCCCACCGCCGAGATCGTCCGCACAGATCGGGAATCGCCGCGGACGAGTGTTGTCACTGAGGGTGGCCCCATTGGACACCTCGCACGACAGACATTCAGATCTGATTCAGACCGCCGTCAACGAAGAGCTCCGACCCGGTGACAAAGCTGCTCTCGTCCGATGCCAAGAAGAGGGCGGCGGCTGCGGCCTCTGCTGGGTGGCCCATCCGGCCGAGAGGAACCTGCTGCGCCAAGGCTTTCTGGACCAGCTTTGCCTGCTCTTCGTCGGGCGCCAGTCCAGTGATTCCGGGAGTGTCGATCGGCCCAGGCACCAGGGTGTTGACTCGGATACCGCGGCCTCTGAGTTCGTTGGCCCAGGTTCTCGAGAAGGAGCGAATCGCAGCCTTGGAGGCGGCGTAAACGCCGAATGCCTCTCCACCGGCGGTCGCTGCCGTAGAACCCGTGAGGATCACAGATGCCCCGTCCTGCAGAAGCGGCAGCGCCTTTTGAACGGTGAAGAGGGTGCCTCGAACGTTGGTGTCGAAAGCGGCGTTGAAGTGCTGTTCGGTGACCTGTTCCAGCGTGGCGAACTCGCCGCCACCTGCGTTGGCGAACAGAACGTCGATACGGCGTCCCTGTTCGGCAATGATGGCGTAGAGCCGGTCGAGGTCCGCCAGATTGGCCACGTCGCCGCGGACCGCGGTGACGTTGGCGCCGAGGTCAGCTGCTGCGGCGTCGAGAGCTTCCTGCCGTCGACCTGTGATGAACACGTGAGCACCCTCGGCTGCGAACCGTCGCGCTGTAGCCAAACCGATACCACTGTTGGCACCGGTGACGACTGCAGTCTTGTTCTCGAGCTGTCCCATATTTCGTTCCTACTTTCTTATGGCGATGGACTTTGACGTAACAATATCTGTTACATCAAAGATCGTTATGCTGGACCCTACTGAAGAATCAGCTCAGGGTTTCTGCGCGGGCGGACTGAATGGGAGCAGTGAGCGCTGCCGGTCGACGTAGCGCCTGCACGAACACGCGCTACGCCTGTTGGCCTGTACGCTCGATCGGTAGCCTGTGAGTGGTCAGTGACAAATCCCGACACGGGCCTTCCTGGCGAAGAAATTTCCCGCCAGGTGCTGCCGATACGTCACGTTGCGACCCGATCGGTAACCCTCGAAGTGCAAGTCAGGTGTTCTGCTGGGCCAGAACATCTCGCAGCACGTCTGCGATCGCCGGGACCAGCACCACCATCGCGACCAGTGCGGCGATCACGATCGGCACGTTGACCAGGAAGACCGAGCCCCACCAGAAGTGCTCCAGCAGAAC
>NZ_JBSFZS010000486.1:0-1516 GCF_053600395.1 Streptomyces sp. NPDC005070
GAGTTCGTAATGGCGGACGCCGCCCGCGCTATGCCCCACAGGGTGGGGGCGATCGACGGCGAGGACGAGACGATCGCCGAGCTGGAGATGATCGTCGGCTTCGACGACGACCTGGCCGGCGAAGCGACCCGGGTCGCCAATCGGTTGCACGGCCTGCTGACGCAGATCCATCCGTCGCTGGAGCGGGTGCTGGGGCCGCGGTTGCAGCACCCGGCCGTCCTGAGGCTGCTGGAGCGGTTCGGGTCGCCGGCTCAGATCCGCAAGGCCGGACGGAGGCGCCTGGTCACGCTGTTACGGCCGCAGGCGCCGAGGATGGCCGAGCGGCTGGTCGAGGAGATCTTCGCGGCCTTGGACGAGCAGACCGTCACCGTTCCGGGCACGGAGGCGGCCACGCTGATCGTCCCGAGCCTGGCCGGTTCTCTGGCCGCAGTCCTTGACCAGCGCAAGCTGCTGGCCGGGCGAATCGAGGAACTCCTGGATGCCCACCCTCTTTCGAAGGTCCTGACGTCCATGCCGGGCATCGGCGTCAGGACCGGCGCCCGCATCCTGATCGAGGTCGGCGACGGCCGCACCTTCCCGACCGCCGGCCACCTCGCCGCCTATGCCGGCCTCGCGCCAGCGACCCGGAGCTCGGGCTCATCGATCCGCGGCGAACAGCCCTCCCGGAGGGGAAACAAGCAGCTCAAACGGGCCTTCTTCCTCTCCGCGTTCGCTGCGCTCAGCGACCCGGCATCCCGGGCCTACTACGACAAGAAAATCGCCCAGGGCAAGCACCACACGCAGGCCCTGCTCTGCCTCGCCCGACGCCGGGCCGACGTTCTCTTCGCCATGCTCCGCGACGGAACCTTCTACGAACCTCGGCCAGCCGCAGCCTGATCCTCAGCAGCCTCGCCGCACACGGGGCAGTCACGCTCGTCGACCGAGTCGACCACGACCGGATGACCACAGAAGTCGCACGGACGCATGCCCTCGCCCGCCGACTCTCGAACAGCCACCCCAGCACTCATGACAGCCACACTGCCACCCGACCACCTTGACCAAAGACATAGGGGCACCCCCCCGGAAGAGCGTTGAATCCAAACCGGCGGGTCGAGCCGCACTTCGCGGATGCCCCGGCACGCCGCCGCTCCATACTGCGGTCGCACCTTGCCAGACCTGCACCGACCAGGGTGACAGGCGAACCTGAACACGGATTTTGCATGACCATGCGACGCCTTGCATAATTCTTCTATGTCTAAGGTCCTCAACTCCCTGCCCATCGGCGAGCGCGTCGGCATCGCCTTCTCGGGTGGCCTCGACACGTCGGTCGCCGTCGCGTGGATGCGCGACAAGGGCGCGATCCCGTGCACCTACACCGCCGACATCGGCCAGTACGACGAACCCGACATCGCCTCCGTGCCCGGCCGCGCCAAGACCTACGGCGCCGAGATCGCGCGTCGACTCCGCCCCGCTCGACGTCCTGGACGCCTACCGGACCTGCGAGTTCGCCACCCTGGGCCGGGACGGCACCCCGCTC